>JAAPAA010000379.1 GCA_012274165.1 Thiobacillaceae bacterium | reverse complement strand
ATTCCCTTTATGCCGCGAGCCGTGTGACGGGCGGCAAATCTTGCGTGGTTGGGTTTTTTTGGCTGCTTTCGCAGCGGGATTCCGGCTGAGCTTCGCTCGATGCTTCGTAGCGCAGGCGGCTGTCAGCGCGTGCCGCCTGTGCAAAATAGTCGTTGACCATGGCGAGCTGTTCGGCCACCGAGTCGAGCTGGTTCATGGTGTGGCGAAACGCGCTGCTGCCGATCAGGCCACGGGTGTACCAGGAGATATGCTTGCGCGCCACGCGCACGCCGGTGATGTCGCCATAAAATGCGTACAGGTCATGGATGTGTTCGAGCAGCACGCTATGGATTTCCGAGACTTCGGGCTGCGGCAGGTGAACGCCGGTGTTGAGGAAATGTTCGATCTCACGAAAAATCCACGGCCGGCCTTGCGCAGCGCGGCCGATCATGACCGCGTCGGCACCGGTGTATTCGAGGACGAATTTCGCTTTTTCCGGCGAGGTGATGTCGCCGTTGGCGATGACCGGAATGCGTGCTGCCGCCTTCACCGCGCGAATGGTGTCGTATTCGGCATCGCCGCTGTAGCCGCAGGCGCGGGTGCGGCCATGCATCGCTAGCGCCTGCACGCCGGCGTTTTCGGCGATACGTAAAATGGTTAGCGCATTGCGGTGTTCGCGATCCCAGCCGGTGCGGATTTTCAGCGTCACCGGCACTTCGGGAACGGCCTTGACCACGGCGTCGAGAATGCGTCCGACCAGCGCCTCGTCCTGCAGCAGCGCGGACCCCGCCATCACGTTGCACACCTTCTTGGCCGGACAGCCCATGTTGATGTCGATGATCTGCGCGCCGCGATCGACGTTGTGACGCGCGGCTTCCGCCAGCATTGCCGGGTCGGCGCCGGCGATCTGCACGCTGATCGGGTCGACTTCGCCTTCGTGGTTGGCGCGTCGCGCGGTCTTGGCCGAGCCATAGAGCAGCGAATTCGAGGTCACCATCTCGGACACAGCCATGCCCGCGCCCAACTTTTTGCAAAGCTGACGGAACGGCCGGTCGGTCACCCCGGCCATGGGGGCGACGACCAGACGGTTTTTGAGGTGGTGGTTACCGATACGCATAAGGGGTGGCATTTTACCCGTGTCGGGAACGCCTACCAAGCAGATGAGAATTTACATGAAGGCTTGGGGCTCACCTGCCTGATGTCTATGATGGTATGGGTCTTTTATTCAAATCGGGGGAGACAAATATGGGATTCATGTCTGAGTTCAAGGAATTTGCAGTCAAGGGCAATGCCATGGACCTGGCGGTCGGTGTCATCATCGGCGCGGCCTTCGGCAAAATTGTCGACTCGGTCGTCAACGATCTCATCATGCCGCTCGCCAGCACCCTGTTTGGCGGCCTCGATTTCACCAATATGTTCATCGCGCTGGGCCGCGTGCCAGAGGGCATTGCGATGACGCTGGCAGAAGTGAAAAAAACCGGGGTGCCGGTGTTTGCCTACGGCAACTTCCTCACCATCCTGCTCAACTTCGTCATCCTGGCGTTCATCGTGTTCATACTGGTACGCCTGATAAACCGCTTGAAGAAGGCGGAAGCGCCCGCTGCGCCCGCCGCCACGCCCGAAGATGTGCTGCTGCTGCGCGAGATTCGCGACAGCTTGCGCAAGTAAACGCGGTCGACTTAGCGCGTCGCCTGCAGCTGTTTGAGCAGGGCGCTTGCCTCCGCTTCCTGGGGAAACGCCAGACCGTTCGCCAGCAAACGTTCAAGCTCACTCCGCGCCCGCACGACGTCGCCTGACTGCGCATAGGCCGCAGCCAGGTGATACTGGATTTCTGCGGCATCAGGGGATTTGTTCAGCGCTTGTTGCAGCAATGGGATGCCGCGTGCGGTTTGCTTTTGCTGCACCAGAATCCAGCCCAGCGTATCCATCACGGCAGGATTGCCGGGAGCCAATTTGAGCGCCTGTTCGGCAAACGTCGCTGCGCGTTTGTCCCCGGCCTCAAACAGCGCCCAGGCAAGATTGTTGAGTATCAGCAGGCTGTTCGGATTGTTGCTGTTGAGGATCAAATACTGTTCGCTCGCCGCAGCGAATTGTTTGCGCTTGAGCAGGCTTTCGGCCAACACGGCGCGGCTGCTGGAGTCCTGGGGGTGAGTGCTCAGCCAGACGGCTAACCGCTTTTCGCCTTCTTCGGTGCGATGCATGGCGCCCAGCACGTTTAATTGGCGGGCGAGCAGGGCGCCCGAGGGCGCCAGCGTGTAGGCGCGCTCGAATGCGGCGAGCGCAGCGGAATAATCCTTGCGCGCATAAGCGGTATCGCCTTCAAGCACGTAGCCGGCCGGGTGCTTGGGCTTTTGCTGTTGGACCTGTTTGGCCAGTCTGAGCGCGTCATCCAGGCGGGCGCTTTGAATCTCGATGCCGACCAGCATGACTTGCGCGTCCAGCAAATCGGGCTGGATCCGCAGGGCGTCCTGCAGCGTTTTACGCGCGCCGGCCAGGTCTTTTGCTACGACTTGTGCGGCCGCCAGCTTGATCAGCGGGGCGGCCTGCCCGGGTTGGCTTTCGACCAGTTTGCGGTAACTGCCGAGTGCGTTGGCGGTGTCGCCGAGTGCCAGCTGGATGGCGCCGAGCAAATCCAGCGCGGCGGCGCTATCCGGCTGTGCATTCACCGCTTCGCGGGCGACGGCGAGGGCCTTGCTTTTATCGCCCTTGGCGAGCAGGTAGCGCGCCAGCGCGATGCGCGGTTGCAGCGCCTGCGGATGAATGGCCGCGGCCTTTTCCAGCCACATCACGTAGGTTTTTTCATCCTTGTCGCGCTGGGCGAGATCGGCCAGCGCGAGCATGGCGTTGAGATGTTTGGGGTCGGCCTTGAGGACGCTTTCGAAACGCTGGCGCGCGTGAACGGGCTGTTTGTCCTGCAGGTCGAGTTGCGCCAGATTGGCGGCCGCAGGGAAAAATGCAGGATCGAGTTTGAGCGCCTGGTTGAAGCTGTCGCGGGCACGGGCGCTGTCCTGTTTGCCGAGATAGGCTGCACCCCGGTAATTCCACGTGAGCGGGGTGGCGGCCTGTTTCTTTTCCAGCGCGCTGATGCTGGTCAGCGCAGCGTCGTACTGTTTGTGTTCAAGCTGGTTGATGATGATGACGTTGTCAGCCCGGTTGCCGCCCCCCTGCATTCCCGCGGCATTTTGCAGGTCGGCCAGGGCGCGGTTGTCCCCTTGCGCCAGTCGGGAAATACCGAGCTCGGTGCGGATGGCGGCGCTGTTGGGGTCGAGTTTGGCCGCCTGTTCAAAATACGTTGAAGCCTGGGCAAAGTCTTTTTTGGTCAGTGCGATTTCGCCGCCAACAATGAGCACACCCGCATCCGCCTGGGCCGACTTGAGCGCCGGCGCCAGGGTGAGTGCCGCATCGTCCGGGCGGCCGAGGCGGAGTTGCGCAGAAGCCAGCAGGCGCAGGGCATAGATATTGTTCGGCGTGGCCTTGGCCACCTTGCTGAGATACGCTTCGGCCGTTTCCATGTTACCCAGTGCGTATTCGATCGCGCCGCCGAGCAGCAGCGCCGGCACAAAGTTGGGCGCGGCTTTCAGGACCGCTGCCAGATGGTCGCGCGCGCGTTCGGGTTTCTTCTCCTGAAAATCGATGAGCGCTTCGGTGTAACGCGCCTGCAGGCTGTTGGGGGTGATTTTCAAGGCGGCGTCGACTTCCTTGCGCGCCTCGGCCAGCTGGTTCTGGTCGATGGCGATTTCCGCAAGCGCCAGCCGGGTCATGCTGTGTTGCGGATGCTGCAGCAGAACTGCGCGGTAGACCGCAGCCGCCTCGGCCGGTTTGCCGCTGGCGCGCAGCAGATCGCCTTTCATCAACAGGCTGTCCAGGTGTTTGGGATCGATGCGCAGTGCCTGATCGATCT
>JAAPAA010000050.1 GCA_012274165.1 Thiobacillaceae bacterium | reverse complement strand
TTCTACAGACGTTAGAAAGATTGTATTCGAGGCAATATCTGATATGGGTATGGGACGCATGGGTCCAGGCGTCTTGCGCTACAAAGCGGAGCGATGTGATGAATACTTCGCCGAACAGTTGGCGAAAGAAAACCCACATGAAATGACACTTGAAGAGTTGCTTCGAGATGAGCCAGTTCCAGAGGGTGAAGGTTAAAAAATATATCGACTAGGGAGACTCAATGGAGCAAGAAAACTTAGAGTACGTCGGTTTTTGGCCGCGTGTGGGTGCGTCAATTATCGACACGCTGTTACTTGGGTTTATATGCTGGCCTATCGCAACTAAGGTCTACGGTCCCTCATATTGGGTAAGTACAGGACTGATAAAAGGTCCCGCAGATTTCCTTATCTCTTGGGTGTTCCCGGCTGTCGCTGTTCTCCTGTTTTGGGTATATCGGCAAGCAACACCCGGGAAAATGGCGGTTTCAGCCCGTATCGTTGATGCTCGGACCGGAGAGAAGCCAAGCACAGGTCAACTAGTAGGTCGCTATTTCGGCTACTACGTATCGATTATTCCGTTTTTTGTCGGGCTTATTTGGGTGGCATTCGATTCCCGGAAACAAGGATGGCATGACAAGTTAGCAGGCACCGTCGTTGTACGAGCGAAATCGAGATCCCCAGAAGCGGTAAAGTTTGGTGGCTAACAATCACTTCCAGCCGACGTCACTGCCGCCGTTTCGCACCTTAAGGGCTGCAGCTAAAACTGGTCGTTAGAGCGTATATGCGGGCATGGACAGCCAGATTCATCCCCTCGGGCGCACCAAAATACAAGGGGGTTAGCTTAGGCCAGCCCCTTTTTTTTGCTCTTCCGACAGCCGGCCTGATCCGGCAGCGCACAAAAAACCCGGCACGTGGCCGGGTTCGGTTCTGTAGCGCAGAGACTTGAAGCCGATTATTTCGGCTTGGCAACCCAGGCGACACAGTAGCCGTTGGGAGAAATTTCGGTGTCGCCGGGAAAAATTTTGCAGCCGCCGAGATCTTTTGCCGTTTTGCCCGGAACGAACTGCATGCAAATCGCGCAGTGTTTACCGCCATTTGGCTTGTCCTGATATTTCATCGAGGTGCGCATTGCAGCGTTGGTGGTGGCCATCGCCTTCCCGGATACGGCCAACACAGGAATCATGGCGAGTGCGGCACCGCCGACCTTCAGGAATTGTCGGCGTGAAGTTTTCATGGCTTCGTTCATTACTGATTTCCTTTTCAAGTGGTATCAATCAATCTCACAGCACTCGGTGCTGTGTCTCCAGCCGGTTCGCCCCAAAACCCAAACAGGTCTGCAGGAAAAATTGGCTTTTATGAATATACACCATTAAACAGACACTACGATCCTGTTTTCATTATGCTTGCCGGAAAGTGCAGCGGCATGCATTCCGGCAAATTCAGCGTACATAACGCGGCGCAGCCAATGGTCGATCGACTGCTTGCCCGGCCCCGACAGCACCAGCGGAATCAGCATCAGCAAAGGCAGCTTGAAGCCGTTGTCGCAGACGTTGTAACCATTCTCCGCATGAACAGCCCGCAAGTCCGGCATCCCCAGCCAGCCGCCCATACCATCCAGACTATTGAAGCCACGTGTGGCGCAGGTTTGGGCGTTGCAGGTCATGGGTTTCTCCTGGTAATAAGCCTGTTGTCGGGCGGGTCGTTAAAACCTTGCAAGGCTTTAAAATCGTCGCATGGTCAAACTTGAATCGCTCACTTTCGACAACGGCTTTGCCCGTCTGCCCGAAACCTACTATTCGCGCGTCTGCCCGACCCCGGTTCCCGATCCCTATCTGGTCTGCCATAGCCCGGAAGCGCTGGCTCTGCTCGACCTCGACGCAAGCGAAATCACTCGTCCAGAATTGATCCAGACGCTTGCGGGCAACCAGTTGTTGCCCGGCATGGATGCAATGGCCGCGCTGTATGCCGGACACCAGTTCGGCCATTTTGTGCCGCAACTCGGCGACGGCCGGGCGATCCTGCTGGGCGAAGTGAAAAACGCTGCGGGCGAAGGCTGGGAGTTGCAGTTGAAAGGCGCCGGGCGCACGCCCTACTCACGCGGTGGCGATGGGCGTGCGGTGCTGCGGTCGAGCATCCGCGAATTCTTGTGTTCGGAAGCGATGCATGCGCTCGGCATTCCCACCACGCGCGCGCTGTGCATCGTCGGTAGCGACCGACCGGTCTACCGCGAGGACCAGGAAACCGCTGCGTTGGTGACGCGCTTGGCGCCGAGCTTCGTGCGCTTCGGGTCGTTCGAGGTGTTTTATTACCGCAATCAGATCGAGCCGATCAAACAATTGGCTGACTATGTCATTGCGCGCTATTACCCCACGCTGGCGACCCGTGCCGAGCCCTACGCCGAGCTGTTGCGCGAAGTGACGCGCCGCACCGCCGAACTGATGGCGCAGTGGCAGGCAGTAGGGTTTTCGCACGGGGTGATGAACACCGACAACATGTCGATCCTCGGGCTGACGCTGGACTACGGTCCGTTCGGCTTTCTCGACGCGTTCGACCCCGGCTATATCTGCAACCATTCCGACACCGGGGGGCGCTACGCCTTCGACCAGCAGCCGGATGTGGCGGCGTGGAATCTCACCAAGCTGGCGCAAACCCTGGTGCCACTGCTGTCGGTGGAGTCTGCTTCCGCTGCGATTGCCGATTACCCGCAGCAATTCGGCCAGGCGTATCTCGGCCGCATGGCAAGCAAGTTCGGGCTGCCGCCGGGCGGCGAGACGGTACCCCTAATCATGGATGCGCTGCAACTACTGGCGGCCAACCACGTGGATTACACGATTTTCATGCGCCGCCTGGGTGACTTCGACAGCGCAACAAATGCAGCGAATACGCCCCTGCGCGACCTGTTCCTTGACCGCGCCGCCTTCGATGCCTGGGCGACAAACTATGCCGCTGCATTGCGCCAGCAGGGATCGAACGACATCGAGCGCGCCCAGGCGATGCGCGCGGTCAACCCCAAATACATCCTGCGCAACCATCTGGCCGAAGTCGCCATCCGCCGCGCGGCGGACGAACGCGACTACAGCGAAATCAACCGCCTGCACCGGCTCCTGACCCGCCCGTTCGACGAGCAGCCGGAATACGCAGCCTATGCCGCCGAGCCGCCTGACTGGGCGCGGCAGATTGAGGTAAGCTGCTCTTCGTGACCCGCACCACCCGCCTGCTTGCCTGCCTGCTGACTGTTCCGCTCGTTGCCTGCAGCGGGCAAGCTATCCAGCGCAAGGACGGCAGCAGCAGCGTGCGCAGTTTCAGCGTCAAGGATCTGGCCAAAGGCGATGTCGACAGCGTCATCGAAATCCACCAGCAGGAAGTCATCGCCAGCCTCAAGGCACTCACGGCCAGGCTATACCGCCGCAACCCCAACGAATGGAAGAAATCCGGCTACGCCAGCGCCAATGCGGCAACCGCTGCGTTGTTCAAAGCCCTGCCCTACTGGCAACTGTCGCCGCAAAAATCCATCGACTGGGCGGCCTTGCTGACTGAAGCGGGCCGGCTCGATTCCACGGGCGACCGGGTAAAGGCCATGATGAACGGGCTGCTGGTCATGAACATGGCTGCCTACAATCATCAAACCGAGTTTTATCTGCTGAGCGAAATGGACGCGCAGAAGTTTTACAACGCTGCGCGCAATACCGAATATGTCGCGTGGGAGCTCGCGACCCGCCGCGGTCAAAACGGCACGCTGCTGCTCATCTCAGACGAGTCCAGCGACAAGGGCATGACCGATCTCAGCGTCGAGCGCGAATTCGGCAAGCTCATCGGCCTTCAGGACACGCTGGCCAAAATCATCGAAGACAAGACCAACCGCGCGATCCGCTTTGGCGTGGTCAACGCCGCCGGCACGCTGTTTCTGCCGATCTGACATGACTGACTACGCCCATTGCGCAAACTTGACGCGTGACCAGTGGGCGTGGGAATTCCTGCGACGCAACCCGGATTATCAAGCCGACTACCGCCGATTCATCGCCCTGTGGCAGGCGCTCGAGGCCGACTACGGCACGCCGCC
>JAAPAA010000378.1 GCA_012274165.1 Thiobacillaceae bacterium | reverse complement strand
GCTCAATCCTTTCGCCCGCGGCCTGACGGGCGTGCAAGGCACCAGCTTTGCGGCGCCACTGGCGCTGCGCACCGCGGCCGGCGCCCGCGCGTTGTGCGCGACGGCGCTGACCGCCACTGCGCTTCGCGCGCTGATGATTCACAAGGCCGAGCGTTCCGAAAAGGATGATCGGCACGAGGTCGGTTGGGGCCGCTTTGCCGGAAACTCGGAGGATCTGCTCACATGCGGTGACCACGAGGTGAGCGTGCTGTACCAAGGTAATATCAAGGCTGGCGGGCGCATGCGCATTCGGGTACCAGTGCCTCCGGTGGCCATGGGCGTCAAGCTGACGATCACGGCGACCTTTTGCTTCAGCACACCAGTGGATCCGGCTGATCCCGTCAACTACACGCGCCACGGGCTTTCAATCTACTTCAAGCCCAGGGACGACGAGCCGGCGCCGTTCTTTTCGCTTGGGGACTACGAGACCGAGCAGGAGCTGCGCGCCGACGGCAACAAGTGGGAGGCGGTGCTGCACAAGACCGCTCGCTTCGATGCGTCGGAACTTCTTGACGCCTACTTCGACGTGGACCATGCTGCCCGCCGGCGCGGTCTGGCGGTGGAGAACAAGAATGCTGCCGCGTTGCCGTACGTGCTGGTCGTGACGGTGGCCAGCGAGAAAGGCGAGACGATCTACGAGGCAGTTCGATTGAAGTACAAGCAGCTGCAACCCATCCAGTTGCGCGCGCGTATCCGCCTCGGGACTTGATCACAATAGGTTGCAGTCGAATCCGCGGAGATAGATAGATACGTTTGAAATTTCGCTTCCCGCTAGCCGACGGTCGTGAATGCCCGGAAGTGGCCATCAGGTTGAATTCGTGGACGGATTTCGAACGACTCCTCCATCGAGTACTGCCGACATTCAATTAGTGTGATTTCGGTTCCAGGTCCCGTCTTTTCGGCGGGCCTGTTCTGTGCAAGAATGCTGGTTCCAATGCGTGCTGGCGCTATCCAGCAATGCCTCGGCAGATCTCCTGCCGGGGGTAGCTGTCGAGTTCTTTCATTCACATCGAAAGGAATCGACATGCCCCAAGCGACACCGATCGCTGAAGGCCCCAGGACGGAGGAGGGTGCACCGGCATCCGCCCCGCACGAAAGGGCTCAAGTATCCAACGCTCTGACCGCAGCCTTGTCGCAAGGAGTCTGGGTGACCTATCCCATCAACATCAAGGTGAGCACGCTGGCGATGCCGCCCTACGAAGGGCGGCCCCCGCTGGTTCTCTCCGGCCTGGACATCCCGTATGAACGTCGGAAGGGCTGATTTGAAACCCTCGGCTGCTGCTTGGGCATCGCCGGGGGACTGACCTTGGCGATCGCCGTCCCCGCTTCAAAGTGGGGGTGGCTGCTCTTTCTCGGGAGCAACCTGTCCTGGCTGGTGTTCAGCCTGCGCGGACGATACCAAAAATGTTCATACAGACCACCGTCTTCACGGCTTCCAGCTTGCTGGGGATCGCGAATAGCTTCTGGCCGGGCAATCCCATGCAGGAGTTCATCACCGGGCACGCGGAGCACCTGTTTTTGCTGGTGATTCCCGATCGCTCATCGCGCTCCGCCGTCAACCGGCGGCCGCCTATTGACGATCTTTTAAGAATAGCTATCATGGCCGCATCTCTCTCCTCGCACGAGGAAGACCTGCTACCTGGAGCGGGCAAGTAAACCAGAATCGATTTCGAAAGAAATCTTGCCTTCGTCGCTCGCGGCGCTGGCGCGGCAGAAGAACCTGCGAGGTCTTCACGCCCCTTGACGTTTTCCTTTGGCCGCATGGCTTCCTGTCTCCATTCGTAGCAGTGGCGAGAGGTGGCCATGTGGCCAGCCTCGTGCAAAAGGAGAAACGTCATGAACAAAGCTTCAATCAGCCAGTTCGCACCCTCGGGGTCTTGCACCCCCACCAAAATGGCCGACGCCGGCGTCCCGTTCGACGCAGCTTTGACATTTCACACGCAGCTCGCTCGTCGGGGTCCGCGTACCCGCACTGAACTCAACGTGTTCAACTGCGTTCGGGCGATGGTGGCACGCTCACCCTAGGCTCCCCTGACCGTACGCGGCCAGCCGGAACTTATGACTCTGGTGCCGCATCGACGCTGGGCGGGGCTTCGGCCCCGCACTTCGTTTTCATCCTGTTGTTTCTCCTCCTTGTCCATCAGACGTTTTTGCCATCGGGCGGCTTCAATCAAGCCACGATCGCAAAGCCGTGCTTCGGATTCACCCCACGGCTCAAATTTCCCGGACCTGGTGTTCGGCGATCGCGTTGCTGAGCGCGTTGACAGTCAGCAATTTCAAGAACCCTTGCGGGGCAATCCCGCAAGGGACTGCTCCGCCTACCAAGGAGCAACATGAGCGAACTCGCTCACATCCCCCTGACGGATCTCGTCACGGGAGGCAATCCGCGCCGCCGCTTCAGTCCGAAAGAAATGGCGGAACTGGAGCAAGGCGTGAAGGCTGCCGGCGTGATCCTGCAGCCGATCACGGTGCGCCGTTGCGGCGACGGTCTGTTCCAAATCGTGGCCGGGGAGCGCCGCTTCCGGGCAGCACGAAGCGTCTTGGGTGAAGACTACAAGATGCCTGCGCACATTCTGCAGCTCGATGACCAGGCAGCAGCAGCTGCGGCCGTCATCGAAAACACCAACAGGGCTGACATGAGCCCCGTGGAAGAAGCCGAGGCTGCCGCCAGGCTGCTGGCCGAACTCGCGGGGGACAAGCCGGAAACGGCTCGCCGGCTCGGCTGGTCACCAGTCATGCTGGAGCACCGTCTGGCCCTCATGAACGCAACCGAAGCGGTTCGCGAAGCCCTGTTGGACGAGAAGATCCTGCTCGGGCACGCCGAGCTGATCGCCGCAGCCGAGAAGTCCAAGCAGGACAAGATTTTGACGGGCGTATTGGCTGCCCCAACGCGGCCGACAGTGGCGCAGCTCAAGGAGATGCTGGCCCAGATCGCACGGCCCCTGGACAAAGCCTGTTTCGACGTTGCGCAATGCCACGCCTGTGCACAGAACTCCACCCGGCAGGCGGGCATGTTTGCCGAGAGCATTGGCGCGGGCAGCTGCACCGGTCCGGAGTGCTTCGCCAAGAAGACCGACGAGGCGCTGAACGCCAAGCGCACCTCGCTCGTGGAAACCTGGGCCCGCGTGGAAATCGTGCGACCCGGCGACAACTACACCGTGATGAAGCTGAAGGTGGAAGGCGACGGCGGCGTCGGCGAGGAACAAGGCAAGGTCTGCCGCCAATGCAAGAACTTCGGCGCGGCTATCAGTGCCGCGCCTGACAAGATGGGCCGGGTATTCGAGGACATGTGCTTCGACAGCCCTTGCAACACGCGCATGGTGGCGCGCCAGCTGCGCGCGCATGCGGACGAGGCAGCCAAGGGCCAGCCCGCAGCCGCGGGCAAAGGCGAATCCAAGTCCTCGGCCAGCAAGCCGAAGGCCAAGAGAGCCGTTGCGGCAACGTTGTCGTGCGCGGTGGTGGAGTTTCGCAAGAAGCTCTGGCGCCAGGCATTCGAGACGGAGGTCGTGGTAACACCCGATCGAGCTCTGATCACGCTGCTGGCCCTGGCCGCAACGCATAACGGCGGGCGCATCTCGCAATCGAAAACGCGCTCCGTGGTCGAAGCAAGACTGTCGACCAACGGATCCGTGACCGTCGAAGGCCTGGACATGGGCGAGATCGCCCGCAAACTGGTCGGCACGCCCAAGGACAACCTGGCAGCAGCGGTGCTGCAGCTGGCCGGCACCGCCGCTGAGGACCTGGAGATCCGGGAGGTCGAGGGCATGCTGAATGCGTTCGGCGTGGACCTTGCCCGCTACTTCGAGGTGGACGAGGTCTACCTGAAGCTGCTGACCAAGACCGAGATCCAGGCAGTGGCCGAGGAGATTGGCCTGGGCAAGGCGTATGGCGAGAAGTTCAAGGCATTGTTCGGCCAGAAAAAAGACGACCTGATCAAAGCGCTACTCTCGGTCAAAGGCTTCAACTTCGCCGTTGTTCCCGCAGCCCTGCGGTGCGGCGCGCCTGAAAAGGCCTGAGATCCCACCCACGAGCGGTCCCTTCGCAGGGGCCGCTCATCACAAAGGAATGCTATGTTTATTCAAACGCTGATGATGCTGGCGCGTACCGGTGATTTCACGATCGCCGTCCGCGCCATCGGCACCGACAAGAGCGCTTTGTCGCTGGTGTTCGTGCCTGCGCCCAAGGAGGGTCAGGAACCAGCCCTGGCGCAGCCGATCTGCCTCACCGGCACCGTCGAGGAGTTGGAGGCTGGCTTTGCCTCCGCACTCGGGCAGTACGTGGAAGCGCGGGCCAGCCTGGCCGACCAGGTGGCTGCGACGCTGACCATCCGGG
>JAAPAA010000377.1 GCA_012274165.1 Thiobacillaceae bacterium | reverse complement strand
TTCAAGCCGAGCTGGCGCCGCGTCGCGCAAAACAGAAGATCCTTGCTGCGCTTGATGGCGAGGAACACGAGGCCGCCGGCGCCCGCGAAACTCAGCAGCGCGGCAATCAACAGCGACCAGGCCCAGCCGAGGATATCGTTTTCCACCAACGCTGCGACTGCGCAGGCGACCAGCGCAAGCCATCCGGTAATCAACAGAACGCCCGCGCCGACACCGAATCCAAGCATCAGCGCGAGTCCGATGCCGGCCTTCTTACCTTCCAGGACGACGAGGTCGAGGAAATTGTCCAGCCAGCCGCGCACCGAATCGATCAGCGAGTGCATGGCCGCAGCAGTCGACGGCGGCGAAGCTTTGGCGTAATCCGACGAGTTATCCATGGCCGCCACCCTCCATCCTGGACCCAGCCACCGAAGCGCCTGCCTGAATGCCACCACTGACGATTGCCCCAATCTCCGAAGTCAGCAACGCGGCGGTCGCAAGCGATGCAAAGGCCGAAGCCAGGAAGCCGTGCGCCGCGTCCCTGAAGCAAAACTCATCCGTAAGCGCAATCCACCTTGTTCTCAGCCTGCCGGTTGCATAGGTACGTGCCATGGTGAGTCTTCAAAGAGTTGCCACAGAAGAGTTTCGCGGGAGGCGCTACCCACGTCTGTACGCCATCGCACATAGCGGCGAATAGTTTGCCGCCTTCGGCAGCGCCTGGATTCGACTCAGACCATTGATCCGGACACTGCTGGCACCTCGTCCTCGTTCAACCCAAGTGCCAGCAGGTTCGCTACTCGGTCGTTTTTCCGTCGAAGTGTTCGGTGTCGGCCTCCGCGTCGGCGCGGGTATGGTGGATCACGCCGTCTCTATGGTTCGGCGGCGCATACAGCGTGTAGAGCTTCAGCGGAACGTTCCCGGTGTTGACGATGTTGTGGTTCGTCCCGGCAGGAACCAGCACCGCGAAGCCTGCGCTGATCGCCGTGGAAACGCCATCGAGAACCGCCTCGCCCGTGCCTTGCTCCACGCGAAAGAACTGGTCGAGCTTGTGGACCTCGGCCCCAATCTCCTCTTTGGGCTTCAATGCCATGACGACGAGCTGGCAGTTCTTCGCCGTGTACAGCACGCGGCGGAAGTCTTCACTCTTGACGGCGATGCTCTCGATGTTCTTCACGAAACCTTTCATGACACTTCCTTGGTTGGGTTGTTGCTAACTGACATTGCTGAAATCTTCCGCGCAGATCGGCAGCCGCGCATTGCTCACCTCTTGATGTAGCCGTCCGACAGCGTCTTCAGGAAGGCGACGATCGCCGCCTCCTCCGCCGTTGTCAAACCGAGATTGCCTACCTCGCTGCTCATGTTGGCCGCGTACTCGGGTGCGGGCCAGCCGGCGCTGGGTAGGTCGCGGGTGTTGTAGAAGTGGACGATGTCCTCGAGGCTCTTGAAGTAGCCGTTGTGGCCGTACGCCTTCACGAAGCCGGCGCTCGGCCGCGTGTCCACATTGCGCAGTGTCGGCACCTTGAATTTGCCGAGTTCAGGTGTGTAGACCGACGCGTCGTAGCCGGCGCTCTTCAGGTACCCGCCGAGACCCAGGTCGATCCAGGATGCGCCCAGAGGATTGAACGCGAGCTCCAAGTAGAACGGATTCATCGGGTTTTTCGGCACACCGTTATTGGTGTATGTGAAGTCGGTGAACAGCACCTTGCCGCTGGCTGGATCGGCGGTGCTGGTGTGGCAGCTGGCGCACTTCGCTTTGCCGTTGAACAGCGAGAGCCCCAGCGTCTCCTGCGCGGTCAGCCCGTTGCCGGTCCCGAGGTACGTGTCGAACCGCGAGTTGTATGGGCTCATCTCTGCGGAGCGCTCGAAGTCGGCAATCGAGCGGCCGATCATCTGGTACGCCGTCACGGTGTCGTCGAAGGCGTGCGTGCCCCACACCTGCATGAACAGGTTCGCGTAGGTCGATTGCTTCACCTTGTCCACGACCACGCCAGCGCTCGCGTTGTTCTGCTCCAGCGGGTTCACGAACGGTTGGAGAGCCTGCTCGGCCAGCGGGTCTCCCAGCGTCAGGCCGGGGGCGTGGCCATCCCAGGTCATGCCGCCAGTCCAACCGTCCGTAGCGTCAAGATGCAAGATGGGGCTGTCGCCGCCATATGCACTCGACGGTGGTTTTCTATTGCCGAACCGACCTTTGACAGCGCCCTCATACGCTGCGCCTCCCAAGTTGGTCACCGCGTCGGGTCCGGTCCATCCGACTTGCGACGCGTGGCACGCGACGCAGGCCTGACCCGTCGGCTCTGAGAGATTGGTGTCGAAAAACAACTGCTTGCCGAGCCACTGTTTGTCGGTGAAGCTGGCTGGTCGATCAAGCGGAACGCCGGCGTCGCTCGTCGACCCGCCGCACGCCGATAGGGCGAGGAGAAGTAGCACGCACAGCGCTATTGCGATCGCGGGCAGCACGGCCGAGGACCGGAGGATTGCGAGTCTGGCTTTCATGATCGATTCCGTTCGACCTGGAAGAATGCGAGCAGATCGGCGTTGATCTGGTTCTTGTGCGTAGAGCACAGGCCGTGCGACAGGCCCGGATAGACCTTTAGCGTGGATCCTTTGACGATCTTCGACGCGAGCAGCGCCGAAGCCGCGATCGGCACGATCTGGTCGTCGTCGCCGTGCATGATGAGCGTCGGGACGTCGAACTTCCTGAGATCCTCAGTGAAGTCGGTCTCGGAGAAGGCCTTGACGCAGTCGAGGACCCCCTTGCAACCGGCGTGCATCCCCTGGAGCCAGAACGAGTCGATCAAACCCTGTGAGACCTTGGCGCCCGGCCTGTTGAAGCCATAGAACGGCCCGCCGGCGAGATCCTTGAAGAATTGAGAGCGGTCGGCAAGCACGCTGGCGCGGATCTTGTCGAAAGCGTCGATCGGCAAGCCGCCGGGATTGCCTGCCGTCTTCAGCATCAGCGGCGTCACCGAGGCGATCAGCACGGCCTTGGCCACACGTTGGGTGCCGTGGCGGCCGATATAGCGGGCGACTTCGCCGCCGCCCATGGAGTGCCCGACATGGATCGCGTTCTTCAGGTCAAGCGTTTCCACCAGTGTCGCGAGGTCGTCGCCGTAGGTGTCCATTTCGTTGCCGCCCCAAGGCTGGCTCGATCGGCCATGGCCGCGGCGGTCATGGGCGATGCAGCGGTATCCGTGGGCGCCCAGAAACACCATCTGGTCTTCCCAGGCGTCCGCGCTCAGGGGCCAGCCGTGGCTGAACACCACGGGCTGTCCACTGCCCCAATCCTTGTAGTAGATCAGCGTGCCGTCTTTCGTCGTGATCGTGGCCATGGAACGCGCTCCCTTTCAGTCGCGGCGGTGGTCGGCCTGACCGCCAAACTTTCATTTACTTGCTCTTGCTCTTGTCGAGGCC
>JAAPAA010000376.1 GCA_012274165.1 Thiobacillaceae bacterium | reverse complement strand
GTGCATCAAACGCGCTTGCCGCCAGTCGAAGTTGGCGGGCAGGCGCACTTCCAGCGCCACCGGCTCGTGGGCATGCCAGCCCGCGCGCTGCAGGTAATGGGCCGCCGAGTTCATGGCGTCGGGCAGCGACTGCCACAGGTCGATGCGGCCATCGCCGTCGCCATCGACCGCATAGGCGCGGAAGGTCGACGGCATGAACTGCATGTGCCCCATCGCGCCGGCCCAGGAGCCGTTCATGTCGATGGCAGCGACGTGCCCGGCATCGATGATGCGCAAGGCATCGAGCAGCTGGCTGCGGAAGAATGCGCTGCGGCGGCCTTCCCACGCCAGCGTGGCGAGGCTGGCCGGAATGTTGAGGTTGCCCTGGTTTGTCCCGAAGTTGGTTTCCAGTCCCCAGAACGCCACCAATATGGATTTGGGCACGCCGTATTTCTGTTCGACGGCATCCAGCAGGGCGGCATGTTCCTGCAGCAGCGCCTGGCCGCGTTCGACCCGGCTTGGCGTCACACGGCGTTCCAGGTAGTCGGCAAACGTCTGCAGGAATTCGGGCTGGCGGCGATCCAGTTCGATCACGCGCTCGACCGGGGTGACGCCTGTGAGGGCGGCATCGAGCGTGGCGGGCGTGATGCCCCGTGCCTGGGCGTCCTGGCGAAAGGCAACGAGCCAGTTGTCGAAAGCAGTCTGTGCGGGCGGCGCAGACGGCGCAGGCGGAGCAGGTTGAATAGGTTGAGTCGGCTGTGCAGGTGGCGTGGGGTGGCTGATTGGGCCGGGCGAAGTGACTAACGGCGGGGGCGACGCGCAGCCGCTCACCAGCACAGCCAGCAGCAAGAAAATTTTACGCATTCTTTTGCAGCCAGTATTCCAGCAGTGCCAGATGCCACAGCTTGCTGCCCTGGATGCGCGTGTGGTGCTGCTCGGGCGCGTCGAGCAGTTTGTCGACATAAGCGCGCTGATACAGGCCGCGCGCGCGGCACGCCTGCGAATCGAGAATGTCGCGCATGAAATCGAGAAACTCGCCGCGCACGAACTTCAGCGCGGGCATCGGGAAATAGCCTTTTTTGCGGTCGATCACCGCGTCCGGCACCAGCCCGCGCGCGATTTGTTTCAGCACGTGCTTGCCTTCGGAGGCGAGCTTGAGTTCCGGCGGCATCGACGCGGCCAGCTCGACCAGCTGGTGATCGAGGAAGGGCACGCGTGCTTCCAGCCCCCACGCCATCGTCATGTTGTCGACGCGCTTGACCGGGTCGTCGGTAATCAGCATCGTGGTGTCCATGCGCAGTACCTGGTCGATGAATTCGTCGGCAAACGGCTCACTCAGATGCGTCGCGATGGTTTCGCTGGTGTAGTCCGGCCCGTGATACGCGGGCATGGCCATCTCGAGAAATTCATCGTGGTCGCGGTCGAAGTAATGTTTGCGGAAGCGGTCGAGCGCTGAGCCGGACGTTTCCGCCGCCATGCGCGGATACCAGAAATAGCCGCCGAACACTTCGTCCGCGCCCTGTCCGCTCTGCACCACTTTCACGGTCTTGCTGACCTGTTCCGACAGCAGGTAAAACGCCACCGCGTCCTGTGCGAACATCGGCTCGGACATCTGGTCCACCGCCTCGGGCAGGCGGCGCAGCACGTCGGCATTGGGGATCAGGAATTTGTGGTGGCGCGTGCCGTACATCGCCGCGACCGGGTCGGAGTATTCGAACTCGTTGCCGCGCTCTTCCGGCTGGTCTTCAAAGCCGACCGTAAACGTCATCAGGTCCGGCACGCCCTGCTCGGCCAGCAGCGCCACCAGCAGACTCGAATCGAGTCCGCCGGACAGCAGCACGCCGACTTTGACGTCGGCAATCTCGATGCGTTTCTTGACCGCCTGGCGCAGGCTTTCGTGGATGCCTTCGGTCCATTCCGCTTCGGTTCTGGGTATGGGCGGACGCTCGGCTTTCAGCGACCAGTATTTGCGGTGTCGCAGCTTGCCCTTGGCATACACCGTCAGCGTCGTCCCCGGCGCCAGCTTGCGGATGCCGTTGTAGATCGTGCGCGGCGCGGGCACCACCGCGTGCAGGGTGAACAGATGATGCAGCGCCACCGCGTCGATGCCGGTGTCCACCTCGCCCGCCGCCAGCAGCGCCTGCGGCGTCGAGGCAAAGCGCAATGCCGCGCCGGATTCGCTGTAATACAGGGGTTTGATGCCCAGCCGGTCACGCGCCAGAAACAGCACGTCGCGGTTCCATATCGCGAACGCGAACATGCCGTGCAGCCGCTCGACGCACGCCTCGCCCCATTGCAGATAGGCGCGCAGGATGACTTCGGTGTCGCCGTCGGAATGGAACGCATGCCCCAGCCCAATCAACTCGGCGCGCAGTTCCGGGTAGTTGTAGATCGTGCCGTTGAATACCAGCGCGGTGCCGCTGGCGGCATCGATCATCGGCTGTGCCGAGCGCGGCGACAGATCGATGATCGCCAGCCGCCGGTGGCCCAGGCGTACCGCGCCGTCGGCGTGCTGGCCCTCGGCATCGGGCCCGCGCCGCGCCAGTTTGGCCAGCATCCGCGCCATGGTGTCGGGTTCGGGCGTGCGCCCGTCAAAACGCAATTCACCGGCTATGCCACACATGTTTTTGCCTTTGCTGGTTTGGTTTCAGACGACTGCTCACGCCCAGTATTTTGCCTTGTCCGGCAGCACCCACCGCACGCCGCCACGCGGATCTTCCTTGTCACCGCGGTAACGCGGGATCAAATGAATGTGCAGATGCGGCACGGATTGCCCACCCGCCTGACCGTGGTTGATTCCTATGTTATAGCCGTCCGGTTGATGTTGTTGATCCAGCATATCCTTGGCTTGCGCCAGCGCTTTGAGCAATGCGGCCTGCTCGGTTTCGCTGGCTTCAAACAGGGTGGCGAAATGGCGGCGCGGGATGATGACGGTGTGACCCGGCGAAAGCGGAAAACCATCCTTGTAGATCACGGTCAGTTCATCCTCGGCCAGGATGCGCTTGGGGTCGAGGTGGCAGAAGGGGCAGGGTTTTGTCGTGGGAGCGGTCATGCGCAATGGCTTCAGGGTTGGGACAGGAAATCGGCGACGGCGGAGGCGCGTGTTCAGTGTCACGCCACCAGTGGCGGCTCGTCCATCAAGGCGATCTGCTCGCGCAATTCGAGTATCCGTTCCTGCCAGTATTGCTGCGTATTGAACCACGGAAACGCGGCCGGAAAAGCAGGATCGTCCCAGCGGCGGGCGAGCCAGGCGGCGTAGTGGATCAGCCGCAAGGTTCTGAGTGCTTCAACCAGATTCAGTTCGCGCGGATCGAATTCGGCGAAGTCTTCGTAGCCGGTCAGGATCTCGTTGAACTGCGCTTGCTGTTCGTCGCGTTCGCCCGACAGCAACATCCATAAATCCTGTATCGCCGGGCCCATGCGGCTGTCGTCGAAATCGACGAAGTGGGGACCGGATTCCGTCCACAACACGTTGCCGGCGTGGCAGTCGCCGTGCAGGCGGATGGCACGCACGCTGCCTGCGCGTTCGTAACAGTGCGCCACGCTGGTGAGTGCATGATCGACCACGCTGTTCCACGCCGGCGCCAGGTCCGGCGGCAGCCAGTTTCCCGCGCGCAGGAAATCGCGCGATGCGGTGCCAAAGGTCTCGATATTCAGCACCGGGCGGTGAACAAAGTCGCTCAGCGCGCCGACCGCATGGATGCGGCCGAGAAAGCGTCCCATCCATTGCAGCGTATCGGCGCGGTCGAACTCGGGCATGCGGCCGCCCTGTTTGGGGTAGACGGCAAAGCGGAAGCTGGCGTGGGTGTTGAGTGTGCTGCCCTTCATCACCAGCGGCGCGACCACCGGGATTTCGCGCGCGGCGAGTTCGATCGTGTAGGCGTGTTCTTCCAGGATGGCGGCGTCGCTCCAGCGTTCGGGACGGTAGAACTTGACCACCACCAGATGGGCGTCCTCCACCCCCATCTGGTAGACGCGGTTCTCGTAGCTGTTCAGCGCCAGCAAGCGTCCATCGGCCTTGAGGCCGGTGCTGTCCAGCGCATCGAGCGCGCAATCGGGTGTCAGCGCGGAATAGGGGTGGGACAAATCCATCATGGAACGGGGCAAAGCAGCTATACCCAAAGGGCACACACGCTCAAAAAACAGAGGAAACAGATAATGCCTCAACTCGCCGCTTCCATCGCCCCCGCATGAAAACGCCAGACCCGTTCAGCATGGATATCTCGCGCCATATCTGGGAGACCCGCTACCGCGCCGCGGGCGAGGCCGACATCCGCGCCAGCTGGCGGCGGGTGGCGCAGGCGATCGCGCTGGCCGAAGGCGGCGAACGCGAGCAGTGGGCCGAGCGCTTCTACGTGCTGCTGGACGGTTTCCGTTTCCTGCCCGGCGGCCGCATTCTCGCCGGCGCCGGCACTGGCCGCCGGGTGACGCTGTTCAACTGCTTCGTCATGGGCGAGATTGCCGACGACCTCGAGCACATTTTCGAGGCACTGAAGGAAGGCGCGCTCACCATGCAGCATGGCGGCGGCGTCGGCTACGACTTTTCCACCCTGCGTCCGGCCGGAACGGTGGCGGCTGCAACCGGCAGCATCGCCTCCGGGCCGGTGTCGTTCATGCATATCTGGGACGCGATGTGCGCGACGATGCTGTCGACCGGCGCGCGGCGCGGCGCGATGATGGCGACGCTGCGCTGCGACCATCCCGACATCGAGATCTTCGTCGACGCCAAGCGCGACCCGGCCGTGCTGCGGCATTTCAACCTGTCGGTGCTGGTGAGCGACGCCTTCATGGATGCGGTGGCAAATGATCGCGACTGGCCGCTGCTGTTTCCCGGCCTCGCCGACGTGCGCACGCTGAAGGCGCGCGCGCTGTGGCAGCGCATCCTGCGCGCGGCCTACGACACCGCCGAGCCCGGCGTGCTGTTCGTCGACAGCATCAACCGCGACAACACGCTGGCCGAGATCGAAACGCTGAGCGCCACCAATCCCTGCGGCGAAATCCCGCTGCCGGCCTATGGCGCCTGCGATCTTGGCTCGCTCAATCTCACCGCTTTTGTGGTTGCGCCGTTTGCTGCCAACGCGCGTCTCGACCTTGAGGCGCTGGCTGAATCGGCACGGCTCGCGGTGCGCTTCCTCGACAACGTCATCGACGTCTCGCGCTATCCGCTGCCGGCGCAGGCCGAGCAGGCGCGCCTCAAGCGTCGTGTCGGCCTTGGTATCACCGGGCTGGCCGACGCGCTGGTGATGATGGGGCTCAACTACGACAGCGTGGCCGCGCGGCAAATGGCTGAGCTGGCGATGCCCGCAGTGCGCGATGCGGCCTACCGCGCCTCGATCGAACTGGCGCGCGAAAAGAGCAGCTTTCCCGCGTTCGCGCGCGATGCGTTCCTGGCGAGCGGTTTCGCGCGCCGGCTGCCGGCGGAGATTCGCGATGGCATCGCCGCGCACGGCCTGCGCAATAGTCATTTGCTGGCGATCGCCCCGGCCGGCACCATCAGCCTGCTGGCGAACAACTGCTCCAGCGGCATCGAGCCGGTGTTTGCCGCCACGGCCGAGCGCCGCGTGCTGCAGGCCGACGGCCGCTATCGCATCCACAGCGTGTTCGACTACGCCATGCAGCTGTGGCAGCAGCGCGGCGGCACGGGGACACCGCCCGCCTTCGTCGAGGCACGCCAGCTGGATCCGCTCGCCCATCTGCACATGCAGGCCGCGCTGCAGCCCTATGTCGACAATGCCATTTCCAAGACCATCAACGTCGCTGCCGAGCTGCCGTTCGAGCGCTTCGCGGACCTCTATCGGCAGGCGCATGCGCTGGGCCTCAAGGGCTGTACCGTGTTCCGCCCCAATCCCGTGACCGGCGCCATCCTGAGCGAGCCTGTGGCCGAGCAGATCCAGTGTTGCGGTATCGAACGCGAGGCAGATTGAATTATGTGCTGGCCGTGCACAGCGCCAGCTTGCGCGCGCGATCCAGCCGTTTGATCGCCGCTTCGCGCTGGCTGGCAGCGGAACGGCTGCGGGCCGCTTCGCGATAGACCAGCTGCACCGGCCGGCGGCTGCGGGTATAGCGCGCGCCGGCCGCGCCGTCGCCATTGTGTTCAGCGAGACGGCGAATGAGGTCGGTGGTGATGCCGGTGTAGAGCGTGCCGTCCGCGCAGCGCAGCAGGTAAACCCACCAGGTTGCGCCGCTGTCTGTTAGCGGAGTTGCCGCCGGGCCGGACTCAGACGTCAACCGCGATCTCTTGCGTCCACAACAGGGCATCCATATGCACGGCGTTGATCTCGGCGACATCGCGCCCGATCTGGGCGGACAGGGTTTCGATGCCGCCGAGGTCGTCCTGCTCACAGGCAATCGCCAGCGCCAGATAAGGCGCATAGGGGCCGCGCTGCGAGAGGATGGCTTCGGTGATTTCAACCGGCAGACTGACCTGTTTCAGGACTTGCTCCATCGGCATGTGCATCACCACATCGAGCAGTGAAAACAGGCCGGTGACGAAGACCTCGTCGCGCGCCTTGGCAAACAGCGCCTTGCTGGCCAGTTGCTCGGCCACCCGGGCACGCACCAGGGCATTTTCCAGAACAGCCGAATCGAGTTCCTGCGCCTGGCCGCCGGTGAACAGGATCAGCGTCAACCAGCGATACAGCTTGTCCTGCCCCATGATCATGAGCGCCTGCTCGATGCCGCCGACCTTGTGCAGCAAGCCGATGCCGGGGGAATTCACATAGCGCAGCAGACGCACCGACAGGGCCGGATCATGGCGGAAATTCTCGACCAGTTCGGACTGCTCGGCGCCGGTACGCACCCGGTTCATCAGGTCCAGCACCTTGGCACGCGACGGCCCCAAAACTGGGGAATCGAGGTTTTCGTGGCGCGTAATGAACGGCCCCATGAAGCGCGCGAACTGCAGTTTGTGGCACATGTGGAACGCTTCCAGCGTCTGCACCTCGGTCGCCACGAACTGCTTGCCCGAAGCCAGCTTGGAAATCGCCGCCATCTGGGTGGTGATGGTGGGGATGTCCTCGCTGCTGACGTCCAGCAATACATAGTCAAGATAAGGCAACAGGGCGTGCCGCGTGGCGAGCATCAGGGAGTCGGCATCCAGCGCAAAGCCGTGGCCGGCTGCCTTCATCTCGGCCAGGCGGGCGAGCAATGCGTCGTCGATCGTGGTGCTGGCATCCACTTTGAGGCGCCATACGGTGCCAGCGGCAGGCCAGCTTTCGATCAGCGGATGGTTCAGCGAAGCAGGTGAAATCGGGATGAAGGCCTGGCGCTGCGCCAACAGACGGGCGACGTCCATGCTTTGCAGATTGGTGAGCAGGGTTTCATCATAGAGGCGCTGCACGTCGGGCAAACTGGCGTCACGTTGCTCGTCGGGCGCGCGGCGCAGCATGAAGGTGTATGCCGCCACTTTCTGGTCGCGCCCCAGCATGGCCTCGCGGCGCATCACCGACCCAGCCTTGGCGGCGGGTTGCGGATGCGGGGCGGCGCTGGCTGCTGCCCTCGCGGTGGGCTGAGGGGGGGCAGCGGGGGCGGTTTTGTTGCCCGACAACATTCCTACAAGACGACTCAGCACGCAGCACTCCTTCTATCATTCAACTTGGGACAACGTGGTTGGTAACGGCCACTTTTGGCCGGACTGAAGTGGCCGCATCGCTAATTTTTTCACCCGGTTCCCGCATTGCCGACGGGGTCGGCCAGTGAGGTAAAGTACGCAATTATGCAGATCGAATGTTACGCCCAGCGCTTGCTCAACCCGTTTCGCGGTGTGGTCCACATCATTCGTTACCAGTCCGCCGAGGCGGTGACGACCGACGGCGTCGAGTGGGACATTTATGTATCCAATGACGCGCTGCTCGAAGGTCTCGGGCGCGCGGGCCGGCGCGCCCAGGTCTCCGATATCCGCTACGGCCACTGGTCGGCAGAAAAAGGCCTCAAGCGCGGGCCGCTCTATCCATCGGACGATTTCAAGCGGTTGGAAGACATGGGCGCGGTGGTCTACGAGCATTTGCTGACGATGCAGCGCGAGCTGCCGTTCGCTTTTCACGACCAGTTCGAGTTGTGGCTGCTCGATCGGGCCGATCGTCCGCTGGCGCTATTGCATAGCGTGCGCACCGACAGCGAAACCGATACCCGGCCGCCGCTCGACTGGCGCGCCGGACTGGCCGCGCAGGAGACCTTCCACAGCACAGCGATCGCGGGTCTGCAGGAATCGGCCGGGGCCTATCTGACGCGTTATATGAACAACCTCTCCAGCGGCGTGGCGCAGTGGTTTCGTCGTTCGGACGACGGCGCCGGGCTCGGCTTGCACACCCTGAAGGGCAGTGATGCCTTGCGCGGGCGGGTGCTTGATGCCGACGCTTTCGCACCGCTGTTTATCGCTACGCGCTGGATGGATGCGGCCCACGCCCAACTGGTACGCGATTATCACGCCTGGCAGGCGCCGTGGATGCTGCTGCTGGGGCATTTGGACGTCGCCACCCGCAGCGCGCTCGAAGCGTGCGCGTGCCGGCAGGCCGAGTCGGTCGACAAGCACTATCGCCTCTATCCTGCCGTGGTCGACCGCGCGGCGCTGCAGGCGGCGCGGGTGGCAGCGGCGTTGATTCGCAGCCAGCCGAACGGTAAACAGTCAGCAGACGAGGTAATGCCGATTGCCTATATCGAGCTGGGCAGTACCGAGAGCGGTTGAGGTCGCATCCACGCGCACGCGTTACATGCGGATCGGTTCGAAGGTCGCGTCGAGATTCTGGTCGTCGCAGTAATCCAGAAAATCGCCGCGCAGCGTGGCGATGTGGGCGTCGGCCGGAATGCCAAGCGTCATGTGGACGGCAAACATCGGCGCGCCGGTGTGCGGCGCCGGGTAGGTTTCGGTTTCCAGCGCTTCGATGTTGATGTGCAGCTTGGCGAAGAAATTGGCGAGGCTGTTCACGATCCCGGGCTGGTCGAGCGCGGCGACTTCGACGGTGTAGGGAATCAAGGGCTTGGTGGCGCGGGTGAGACGGGTGCGCTGCTGGATGATGGACAACCCCAGCTCCTCGCCGACAGCAGCCAGCCTGGCTTCCAGCTTGGCTAGCGCGTCCCAGCTGCCGGTGATCCGCATCAACAGCGCAAAGCGGCCGCCGAGCGCGGCCATGCGTGACTCTTCGATATTGCAGCCGGACTCGCTGATGCGGCGGGTGAAGCCTTCAACCAGGCCAATTTTGTCGTCGCCGCTTGCGGTGATGACAAGTGATTCGGTGTCGTTGGACATTAAATGAGCTCCCGGTCGGATAGTTCTTTTTTGATATACGCGTAAATGATCGGTGCGGCGAGGACGCCTTGCAAGCCGAAGCCCGCTTCCATCACCAGCATGGCGATCAGCATCTCCCAGGCGCGCGCCTTGATCTGCTCGCCGATGATACGGGCATTCACGAAATATTCGAGCTTGTGGATGACGATCAGAAACGCCAGCGAAGCCGCAGCGGCATGCAGCGAATGCGACAGCGAGATGATGACGATGACGGTGTTGGAAACGAGATTGCCCAGCACTGGCAGCAGACCAACGAGGAAGGTAACGATGATCATGGTTTTGGTGAATGGCAAATGCACGCCAAACGAAGGCAGCACCACAAACAGGTAAATCCCGGTCAGCAGCGCGTTCAGCGCCGAGATGCGCACCTGCGCAAACACCACCCGGCGGAAAGCGTCGCCCAGGCGGTTCACCCGTTCGCCCAGAGCATAGGCCAGCGGAGCCAGCGTTTGCGGCGGGCGTGCTTCGCGTAGCGCGATGAAGCTGCCGATGACGAGGCCAATGATGAAATGCAGCAGGGCGCGCCCGGCATTGCCGCTGTATTGGCGAATTTCCAGCGCATGGATGCGCAACCATTCAACCAGCCCGGCCCGGATAGCCGAGTCATCGCCTTGCGGCAGCCACTGCGCCACCCACGGCGGCAGCAGCGCACGCGAGTTCTCGATGATTTCGGCCATCCGGCTCAGCAAACCAGCGATGCCGCCCTCGCCGCGCAAATACAGAATCGCCCCGGTGGCAAACCCGCCCAGCACGCCCAGCACGACCAGAGTGATGAGCGACACCACCAGTACCTTGGCCCAGGTGTGATCCAGGCGGCCGATCACCATACGCGGCGCCAGCATGTGCACCAGCTGCACCACCAGCAAACCTGCCAGCAGGCTGGGTAGCAGATGGAGCGACAGGGTAAGTAGCAATCCTGCCGCCATCATCAGCCAGGCGGCAATCTGATAGCGGGTGACTGGAGGCAAGGGCAGGTTGGGCGTCATTGCCGCCACATTGCCAAGAAAGCCTGCATGCGGCAAGCGTTTATGCTGGCGTGCGCACCGTTTTCAGACATGAGCCAGATAGCCCAGTGCAGAGCCGGTCTGCGCGGCGGCCTGTTTTAGCGCCTCGGCCCAGCCGGGCTTGTGGCGATCGGCTGGCGCGGAGATCGACAGGCCGGCGACCAGTTTGCCTTCGGCGTCGCGGATCGGGGCACCGATGCAGGCTACCCCCAATTCGGCTTCCTCGCGGTCGTAAGCCAGTTGTGCCTGACGGATGGTATTCAGTTCGGCTTTCAGGTTGTCCAGTGTGGTCAGGGTATTGGATGTGTAAGCCGGCAGGCCGGTGCGCTCGGCATAGCCCATCACGCCACTGGCGCTGTCTTCGGCGAGAAAGATCTTGCCCACCGCGGTGACGTGCAGCGGGGCGTGTGCCCCGACCACCTGCACTACCTGGATCATGGTCTGTCCGCCCGACACGCGCTCAATGTAGACCGCCTCGTCGCCGCGCCGCACGATCAGGTTGACGGTTTCACCGGTCAGTTCGGCCAGCTGCTGCATGGCCGGCATCGCCACCTGGCGGATGTTCAGCCGGGCACGCAAGCGATTACCTACTTCCAGCCAGCGCACGCCCAGATCGTATTCCCCTGCGCCGGTTTTCTCGACCAGGCCGTGCGCCATCAGGGCACCAAGGATGCGGTGCGCGCTGGCGGTATGCAGGTCGGCCTGCTCGGCCAGCTTGGTGAGACTGAGCGGACCCGGAGAGCGGGAGAGGATGCCGACCAGTGCCATGGCACGGTCGAGCACCTGAATGGATGAGCTTGTATTTTTCATAAGGTGAAAATTTATCACGCATTGTGAAAAATTGAGCGATGTCTGATTCAATACGATCATGGTTTCACATCATGTGAAACATTTTCATATTGTGAAAGGAATTGCCATGAGCGCCCAGATACAGTCCACTCCCGAGGCCTTCCCCGCTTTCTGCGAAGGCATCCAGTATTTCGCCGACAGCTTTCCGGAAATCGACCGCCTGGGCGCCGCGCCGCTGCTGGGGCCAGACCAGCCCGCGCTGCCGGATCCAACCAGCGAAGCGGCGATCTACCAGACGCTGCTGGCGGCCGACGCGCTGCGCTATCTGACGCTGCAGATCACCGGCAGCAAGTCGTCCGGCCACCCCGGCGGCTTTGCCTCCAGCGCCGACGCCGTTGCCGCGCTGCATCTCCTGGGCCACCGCAACATGGTGACCGAGGTCGGCCATCACGCACCCGGCTTCTATTCGGCGATGTTCCTCGACACCTCGCTGGAAGCCATGAGCATCAACACCGTGGCTGAGATGCGCGCGCGCTTCCGCGAACGCCACGGCCTGCTCGGCCACCTGTCAGGGGCTATCCCCGGCCTGTTGGCACCAGCCGGCCCGCTCGGGCAAGGCCAGCATTTCGCGATGGCAGGTGCCTATCTGCATCGCGACAAGCTGTTCCCCGTCACCATCGGCGACGGCGGCCTTGGCGAGCCCTACATCATGAGTGCGTTCCAGCACTTCGCCACCGCGTATCCCGACGTCACCAACTACTTGCCGGTGCTGGTGTGGAACGGCTATTCGCAGGAGCACCACAGCATGGTGTCGCTGTGGGACAACGCGCGCATGACTGCATACTGGCGCGCGCACGGCTTCGACGAAGTCCACATGGTCGACGCCCGCAACTTCGCCGACACCCCTGACGCGCCGGTGTACGCGGACAGCACCACCTTCGGCTTCGCGGCGCGCATGGCGTTCACCGGCGCGATCCTCAAGGCTGCCGATGACGCCGCGCAAAGCGCGCTGTCGGGTCGCCGCGCCTGTCTCATCGTCAAGCAGCTCAAAGGCGCGGGCGTGCACGCAACCGGCGCCAAGTCGCACAACCTCTACCCGCACCACACACTCGAGTCCGATGACGTCAAAGGCGGCTTGCAGCGCCGCGCGCTGCCGATCAAGGCCTGGGAGCTCACCCGTGAAAACTTCCGTCACGCCGGTGGCGGTCCGGCCGCGCGCGTGGCAGTGACCGAAAGCGTGCGCGAACTGCCCAACCTCGACGGCCTGCCGCTCACCGAATTCCCCGTCGGCGAAAGCCACAGCCCCACTACCGCCTTTGGCCAGGTGGTCGGCGAAGTGGGCAAGCGCGACCCGATGTTCGTCGTCACCAACGCCGACGGCAACGAAGCCTCGGGCATGGCCAACATCAACAAGGCGCTGATGATCCGCCACCCGACCGCCGACGATCTCTATTTCCAGGGCCCGTCCGGCCAGGTCTACGAGCCGCTCAACGAGGACGCCTGCGCCGGTCTGGCGGTGGGCGTCGCGCTGTTCGGCGGCCGTAGCCTGTGGTGCAGCTATGAGTCGTTCGCCATCAACGGCCTGCCGATCTGGCAGACGGTGACGCAGGCGATGGCCGAGCTGCGCCGCCCGACGCCCGCCACGGTGTGCCTGTTCACCGCCGGCGCGCTCGAGCAGGGCCGCAACGGCTGGACCCACCAGCGGCCGGAGATTGAAAGCTACTTCGCCGCGATGATGAGGAACGGCAACGTCTACCCGCTGTTTCCGATTGACGCCAACATGATCCAGGCGGGCTACGCCTGGGCCCTGAAGCAGCACAACAAGGGCATCGTCATCACCGCCTCGAAGTCGCCGCTGCCGATCCACGCCACCATGGCGCAGAGCGAGCAGGCGATCGACGATGGCGCGATGGTGTTGCAGGAGCGTCCGGGTTCGCACAGCGTGGTGTTTGCGGTTACCGGTGACCTGGTGCTGCAGCCGGTGTTCGCCGCAGCCGAGAAGCTGGCGCAAGCCGGCATCGGCTCGCGCATCGTCGCCGTGGTCAACCCGCGTCGCCTGTATCGGCCGACCGATGTATTGTGGGACAGCGTGTCCGAACCCGATGGCCGCTTCATGGATGACGCCGCGTTCAAGGCCATGTTCCACGGCGACGTGCTGATCGGTGTCACCGGCGGCCCGTCGGCCCCGCTTGAGCCGGTGTTGCTGCGCAGCCAGGCCGCGCAGCGCGACGTGTTCTGCTGGAAGCGAGGCGAAACCACCGCCAACCCGCAGCAGCTGTTCGACTTCAACGGCATGAACGCGCAGGCGATGAGCGAGCGTGCGCTGGCGATGCTGGAACGCGCCGCGGTTTAAAACTGATTGATCCGCGAATGCCATTCAGGGTATTCGCGGACAAAAAAGGATTTGATCATGACGCCGAAAATTATCGTTCTCGACGACGACCCCACCGGCTCGCAGACGGTACATTCCTGCCTGTTGTTGACGCAGTGGGACGTTGCCACACTGAAATCCGCACTGGCCGACGTTGCGCCGCTATTCTTCATCCTCACCAACACGCGCGGGATGGACGCAGCACGCGCCGCCGCGATCACGCGCGAGGTGTGCGGCAACCTCAAGGCTGCGCTTATGGATTATTCCGGGCCGGTGCTGTTCGTGTCGCGCTCGGACTCGACCCTGCGCGGCCACTATCCGGTGGAAACCGACGTGATGAACGAGGTGCTCGGGCCGTTCGATGCAACGCTGCTGACCCCGGCGTTCTTCGAAGGTGGACGCATCACGCGCGACAGCACGCACTATCTTATGGTCGACGGCCAACCGGTGCCGACGCACGAAACCGAATTCGCGCGCGACTCGGTGTTCGGTTACCGCACCGCGTTTCTGCCCGATTACGTGGCGGAAAAAACCGGCGGCCGCGTCGCCGCGGATTCGGTGCAACGCCTGATTCTGGCCGGGCTGCGCAGTGGCCAGACAGGCGACTGGCTCGCTGGGCTGCATGACAACGCAATCGGCGTGGTCGACGGCGAAACGGCTGACGACTACCAGCTGTTCGCCGACGCCGTGCTGCAAGCCGCTGCCGTCGGCAAACGGCTGCTGTTCCGCAGCGCGGCTTCGCTGCTCACCGCGCTGGCGAAACTCCCACCGCAACCCGTAGCCGCCGAGGCATTCGCCAGTCTGGTGCGCAACCGGCAGCCGGGCGCGGTGATCGTCGGCTCGCACGTCGCCAAGACCACCGCCCAGTTGACCGCGTTGCTGAAGGAGCGCGGCGCAGTCGGCCTGCCACTCCATGTCGCCCGCCTGCCCGCCGCACGTACCGCAGTGGTCGACGAACTGGTGGCCAGCATCGCCCACGCCCATGCCCATGGCCTCACCCCGGTGGTGTTCACCAGCCGCGGCGAGCTGCAATTCGCCAGCGTGGCCGAGCGCCTGGCTTTTGGCGAAGCGGTGTCGGGCACCTTGATGGATGTGGTGCGGCGTCTGCCCACCACGCTGGGCTTTCTTATCAGCAAGGGCGGCATCACCTCCAACGACGTGCTGTCCTCCGGGCTGGCGCTGACCGCTTCGCGCGTGCTGGGGCAGATCCTGCCCGGCGTCACCGTGGTGCAGACACCGTCCGATCATCGCCTGCCGCAGATGCCGGTGGTGATTTTCCCCGGCAACGTCGGCGGCGACGGCGCGCTGGCGGAAGCGTATCGGCGTCTCGCCCCCTCGCACGCGCAGGCGAGCCCGGCTAAACTCGCAGCCTGATACCGCCACCCGTTCGCCATGCTCAGCCCCGCCTTCCTTTCCCAGTTGCGCCGCCTGCTCCCGTCGCACAGCCTGCTGCACGAGCGGGAAGATCTCGTGCCCTTCGAATCCGACGGTCTGTCGGCGTATCGCAATGTCCCCGATGTGGTGGCGCTGCCGGAAACCGAGGCGCAGGTGGCGGCGATCCTGCAGCTGTGCCATGCCGAGAAAATCGCCGTGGTGGCGCGTGGCGCCGGCACCGGCCTCGCGGCGGGCGCGCTGCCGATCGATGGCGCGGTGCTGCTGGTGCTGGCCAAGCTCAACCGGATCACCCGGATCGATCCGCTGGCGCGCACCGCCACTGTCCAGCCCGGAGTGCGCAACCTGGCGATTTCCGAAGCCGCCGCCGCGTATGGTTTGTATTACGCGCCGGATCCTTCGTCGCAGATCGCCTGCTCGATCGGCGGCAACGTGGCAGAAAATTCAGGCGGCGTGCATTGCCTGAAATATGGCCTCACGGTGCACAACATTCTCAAGCTGCGCGCCTTCAGCATCGCCGGCGAATTGCTCGAAATCGGCAGCGAAGCGCTCGACAGCGCGGGTTACGACTTGCTGGCCCTGCTGACCGGTTCGGAAGGCATGCTGGCGGTGATCACCGAGGTCACGGTCAAGCTGCTGCCGCGACCCGAACGCGCACAGGTGGTGCTGGCGGCGTTCGACGACGTGGCGAAAGCCGGCGCGGCGGTCGGCAACATCATCGCTGCCGGGGTGATTCCGGCCGGGCTGGAAATGATGGACAGGCTCGCGATCCGCGCGGCGGAGGACTTCGTCCACGCCGGCTATCCACTCGATTGCGAAGCGCTGCTGCTGTGCGAGATCGACGGTGTCAACGAAGAAGTCTCGGACGATATTTTTACGGTGCGCGAAGTGCTCGCTGCGTCCGGCGCGACCGAAATCCGCACCGCTGAAAGCGAGGAACAGCGGCTCAAATTCTGGGCCGGGCGCAAGGCGGCGTTCCCGGCGGTGGGGCGACTCTCCCCGGACTATTACTGCATGGACGGCACCATTCCGCGCGCGCAGCTGCCGCATGTGTTGCAGCGTATCCGCGAGATGAGCGCGGAATACGGGCTGGCGGTGGCCAATGTATTCCACGCGGGCGACGGCAACCTGCATCCACTGATCCTGTTCGACGCCAACGTGCCGGGCGAACTGCATCAGGCCGAAACCTTTGGCGGCAAGATTCTGGAACTGTGCGTTGAAGTGGGCGGCGCCATCACCGGTGAACACGGCGTCGGGCTGGAGAAGATCAAGCAGATGTGCGCGCAGTTTGCCACGCCGGAACTCGCGCGTTTTCACGATGTAAAGGCCGCATTCGACCCAGACAAGCTGCTGAACCCCGGCAAGGCGGTGCCCGAGCTGCACCGCTGCGCCGAGTGGGGTGCGATGCATATCAGCGGCGGGCAATTGCCGCATCCGGAATTGCCGAGGTTCTGATGCTGAGCGACCTCATCGACCGCATCCAGGCCGCGCATGCCCACGCCACCCCGCTCGTCATCCGCGGCGGCGGCAGCAAGGCGTTTTACGGCAACCCCTGCGCGGGCGAACCGCTCGACGTCACGGCGTGGGCGGGCGTGGTCGAATACCAGCCGAAAGAACTGGTGCTGACCGCGCGTGCAGGCACGCCGCTGGCTGAGCTGGAAATGCTGCTGGCGCAACACGGGCAGATGCTGGCGTTCGAGCCGCCGCATTTTGGCGGCTGCCCGTTTCCGCTGGCCGAAACGGCTACGCACGCCGCGCCCAATCCGATTCACGCCACGCTCGGCGGCTGCGTTGCCGCCGGACTGTCCGGTCCGCGCCGGCCCTACGCGGGCGCGGTGCGCGACACCGTGCTGGGGGTGCGCATGATCGACGGCACCGGGCAGGCGCTGCGTTTTGGCGGCCAGGTCATCAAGAATGTCGCGGGCTATGACGTGTCGCGCCTGATGGCAGGCAGCCTCGGCACGCTCGGTCTGCTCACCGAAGTCTCGCTCAAAGTGCTGCCCAAACCGGCAGCGGAAACCACGCTGCAATTCGAGTCGAGCGAAGCCGACGCGATCCTCAAAATGAACCAGTGGGCCGGCCAGCCGCTGCCGCTGTCGGCGACCAGCTGGCATGCCGGCCTGCTGACGGTGCGGCTGTCCGGCGCGGCTTCCGCCGTCTACGCCGCGCAGGCCAAACTGGGCGGCGAGCCCCTCGCTCACGCTGATGAATTCTGGCTGCGTCTGCGCGATCACGCCGCCGCGTTTTTCGACAAGCGGCCGTCGTCTCCGCAGCTTAGCCTGTGGCGACTGGCGGTCAAACCCAGCACGCCGCCGCTGCAGTTGGGCTGCACGCAGTGGATCGAATGGGGGGGCGCAGTGCGCTGGCTGATCAGCCACCTGCCCGCCGTCGCCCTGTTCGAAGCGGCAAAAAGTTGCGGCGGCCACGCCACCCTGTTTTGCGGCCAGCGGCTGGCAGGCGGAAATCTCGCCCCACTGTCGCCCGCCTTGCTGACGCTGCACCGCAATCTCAAACAACGCTTCGACCCGCACGGCATTTTCAATCGCGGCCGGCTGTATCCCGATTTCTGATTGGCCTCCGCCCTGACATGCAGACCACCCTCGCCCCCGAATACAGCAATACGCCCGCAGGCGAAATCGCCGCATCCATTCTGCGCAGTTGCGTGCATTGTGGGTTTTGTCTGGCCACCTGCCCCACGTATCAGATTCTCGGCAACGAACTCGACTCGCCGCGCGGCCGCATTTACCTGCTCAAGCAGGTGTTCGAGGGCGTCACACCGACCGCCAAAACCCAGCTCCATCTCGATCGCTGCCTCACCTGCCGCAATTGCGAAACCACCTGCCCGTCGGGCGTGCAGTACGGCAAGCTGATCGACATCGGGCGCGCGCTGGTGGAGCAAACCGTCGGCCGCGGCGCGCGTGAAACCGCCACCCGTGCCGTCCTCAAAACCGGCTTGCTGTCGCCGACGCTGTTCAACACGGCACTGAAAATCGGCCAGAGCGTGCGCAGCGTGATGCCGGAATTTCTGCGCAGCAAAATCCCGCCATCCGAGTTGCCCGGCGACTGGCCGCCCCCGCGCCATCCGCGAAAAATGCTGGTGTTACAGGGCTGCGTGCAGCCCGGCCTCAAACCCAACATCAACGCCGCCACCGCGCGCGTGCTCGACCGCATCGGCATTTCGCTGATCGCAGAAAACCGTGCGGGCTGTTGCGGCGCAGTCGCGCATCACCTCAACGACCACGACGACGGCCTGAACGCCATGCACCGCAATATCGACGCGTGGATTCCGCATCTCGATGCCGGCGTGGAAGCCATCGTTATGACTGCTTCCGGCTGCGGCGTGATGGTGAAGGATTACGGCTGGCAGCTGCGCGACGACCCGGCGTATGCGGCAAAAGCTGCACGCGTATCCGCGGTGACGAAAGATATTTCCGAGGTTCTCGTCGCCGAGCACGAAGCGCTCAAGCCGCTTACCGCGCACACCTCATCACTCGCCAAACGGATCGCCTACCACCCGCCCTGCACCCTGCAACACGGGCAAAAACTCAGCGGCGGGGTCGAGGCCCTGCTCACGCAAGCCGGATTTGAGCTCACTTCGGTAGCGGAAAAAAACCTCTGCTGCGGATCGGCCGGCACCTATTCGATCCTGCAGCCCGAGATCGCCGGCCAGCTCAAAACCCGCAAGCTCGGCCACCTGCAGGCAGGCGAACCGGAGATGATTGTTACCGGCAACATCGGCTGTTTGACGCATTTGCAATCGGGCACGGCCATTCCGGTACGGCACTGGGTGGAGCTGCTCGATGGGGCGCTCGCCACCCCTGCGCATTAAGTCCGGTGTAAATCCTGCGGCTGATTGAAATTGGCAAACCCGGCGGCATCGAACTGCACGCTGGTCGAAGCCAGCCCGGCCTGCCAGTGGGCACAGCCTGTTCAAGAATTCATCGAGCCTGACCCTGATCGCCAGCTAATCCTAATGTAACTGGTTTCAAAGTTGGCAGTAGGCAGAGCCAGCGAAGGCGGTGATCAGGTGGGCGCAGGAGTGGGGGTAGTGTGGCAAGAGCCCTTCCGCTTGGCAGATCGAGCGACACGGGCTGTAGAATTAGTCGACCATCACTATCAGAGCAGCATATGACCGTTATTCGTAACAATGTTGTCAAAACTGCATTCAACAAGGACACTGTGCTGCCATATGAGCTTCGACTTCAAGACTTCGATTCGGCGATTCAGGACGTTTACGACTTTTTCTACGATGTGAATTCCCACCTTGTGGGCAAAGGCCTGGATCGACTGGACGATATGCTGCGACCTGCGATCATGTCTGGCGTATTGTCCGACATGGTTACCGCCAGCCTTGCGAAGCACTCCAGAACTCTTGTTGAGAATCGGTATTTCAATGGTCACCCCGACTTGGTCGTAAAAGGGCGATACCCAGGCAACAGTGTCCAGGCTGGCGAATTCGGCGTCGAGATCAAAACAACCAGGAAGGCAGGCGGGGCTGTTGATACACATGGTGCTCGAGACCAATGGATGTGCGTCTTTGTCTACAAAGTAGACAAAGAGACCGAGCCTTCCTCGAACAGGCGCCCGCTCACTTTTACGGAAATCTATTTAGGCAAAGTAACCGTCGACGACTTCCGAAAAAACGCCCGTGGCGAACTCGGCACGCGAACCGCCACCCTGCATGCTGAAGGCATCGCAAAGCTGAGAAAGAATTGGATATACCTTCTTTAACCTTGCCGCGCCAGCCTATACAACCAACTTAGCCAGCCTCGGTATTGCCTTGGTAGCGATATCGAAGTATTCAGGGTCTTTTTCCGTCCCAACGCTCTCGTAGCCAACTGCTTCGGCAGCGGCAAGCGTGGAACCTGATCCGGCAAACGGATCAAATCTCACACCTTTCCCAAGCGGGAGGACGCCCCGCACCAACTGCCGCAG
>JAAPAA010000375.1 GCA_012274165.1 Thiobacillaceae bacterium | reverse complement strand
TCGCCACCAACACCACGATTGCGCGTGATGCCGGCGACGGCTTGCCGAATGCAGGCGAAACCGGCGGCCTTTCCGGGGCGCCGGTGCGCGCGGCGTCCACCCGGGTGGTGGCAGCGCTGGCGCATCACCTGAAGAATGAAGTGCCAATCATCGGCGTCGGCGGAATTTTGTCGAGCGAAGATGCTGCGGACAAAATTGCGGCAGGCGCATCGCTGGTGCAGCTGTATACCGGGCTGATTTATCGCGGCCCCGATTTGATCCGCGACTGCGTAAAGGCGCTCAGCTAAATGTTCACACGATTGATTGCCACCCTCATGCTGGGCCTGCTGGCCCAGGCGCCTGCTCACGCCCAGGCGCTGGAACAGGCCGTCATCACCAACTTTACCCAGCCCGGCCTCAGCGCCGACCAGCTGGGCGTGATCGTCAACGATGACGACCCCGACAGCGTCGCCATTGCCGCGTATTACCTGGACAAGCGCAACATTCCTGCGGCCAATTTGATTCACATCCACTTCAAGCCGGGCAACAGCAACATGAGCCGCGAGGTCTTCACCAACCTCAAGCGCCGCGTCGACCGCATCACGCCCAAGACCATTCAGGCGTTTGCACTGACCTGGGCGCAACCGTACCGGGTCGATTGCATGTCGATCACCGCTGCCTTCGCCTTTGGCTTCGATCCGGCGTATTGCGCCAGCACTTGCAAACCCACCCAGCCCAGTCCTTATTTCAACAGCAACGTGGCGCGCCCGTATGCCACGTACAAAATGCGCCCGACCATGAGCCTGGCCGCCGCCAGCGTGGCCGAAGCCAAAAAGCTCATCGACCGCGGCGTGGCGTCGGACAACAGCAATCCGGCAGGCACCGCTTATTTATTGAGCACGTCGGACAAGGCGCGCAACGTGCGCGCAGGGGGCTTTGAGGCGCTACGCATCCAGATGCAACCCATCATCCCGATCGAAATCGTGCAAGCCGACACGCTCGCCCGCAAAAAAGACGTGATGTTTTATTTCACCGGCCTCACGCAGGTGCCTTCGCTCGACAGCAACACGTTTTTGCCCGGCGCCATCGGCGACCACCTCACCTCGGCTGGCGGCGACCTGTTCGGCACCGGGCAAATGAGCAGTCTCAAATGGCTGGAGGCGGGCGCGACCGGCAGCTACGGGGCGGTGGTCGAGCCGTGTAATTTCCCGAACAAGTTCCCCGTCCCCGGCGTGGTCATGGCGCATTATTTAATGGGGGAAACCCTGATCGAGGCGTACTGGAAAAGTGTGCAAATGCCCGGGCAAGGCATCTTCATCGGCGAGCCGCTGGCGCGCCCCTTTGCTGGGGTGACGCAGCACGTCCTCGACGGCGGCATGACCCTTTCTGCGCGCCTGATTGCACCCGGCCTGTATGACGTGCAGGCCGCACCGTCGATGATGGGGCCGTATCGCACCGTCGCCCGCCTGCCGATCGGCTGGGGCACCCGCGAGCTCAAGCTGGGCAAAATTCCACCGGCGTATTACCGCTTCGACCGCCGCGCCGAAACCCTGCCCACGCCCTGACAAACCCTGTCCGCACGCATCCCATCCGAGGCTCGCCCCATCATGCACATCGGCATTCCCAGAGAAATCAAGAACCACGAATACCGGGTCGCCCTCACCCCGGAAGGTGCACGTGAACTCGTCCTCGCCGGCCATGCGGTGAGCGTCGAAACCAGCGCGGGAATGGGCGCGGGGTTTACCGATGACGCGTACCGCGCGGCGGGCGCCCGTATCGCCGCCAGTCCGGCCGAAGTATGGCAAGCCAAACTGGTAGTCAAGGTCAAAGAGCCGCAAACCCTGGAAGTTCCATACTTGCGCGAAGGCCAGATCCTGTTCTGTTATCTGCACCTCGCTCCTGCTCCCGTGCTGGCGCACAGCCTGCTCGCCAGCGGCGCAAGCGCCATCGCGTACGAAACGGTCAGCGACGCGAGCGGCGGCTTGCCGCTGTTGGCGCCGATGTCCGAAATTGCCGGCCGCCTCGCCCCGCAAATGGGCGCACTCGGCCTGCACACCAGCCACGGCGGCAGCGGCGTGCTGGTGAGCGGGATGCCCGGCGTGCCGCCGGCGCACATCGTCATTATTGGTGCGGGCATCGTCGGCATGAGCGCCGCACGCGTGGCGGTCGGGCTGGGAGCGCGCGTCACGCTGCTCGACCGCACCGCCGCCATCCTCTCCCGCGCTGAACAAACCTTCGGCGCGCGCATCGAAACCCGCTTCTCCACCGCGGATGCGATTGCCCACGTCCTCACCTGCGCCGATATCGTGATCGGCGCTGCACAAATCCCGGGGCGCCACGCCCCCCGCCTGATTTCACTCGCCCAGCTGAAAACCATGCGCCCCGGCAGCGTGCTGGTTGACGTCGCTATCGACCAGGGTGGAATCGCCGAAACCTCGCACCCGACCACCCACAGCGCGCCGTTCTTCGTCGCTGAAGGCGTGGTGCATTACTGCGTCGCCAACATGCCCGGCGCCCTCGCGCGCACGGCAACCGAGGCCCTCACCCATGCCACCCTGCCTTACGTGCAAGCCCTGGCCACACAGGGGCTGTACGCGCTCGATGCCGATGCCGGGCTGAAGGCAGGGCTGCAAATACACGCCGGGAAAATCACCCACCCGGGCCTCGCTCAAGACCTGGGGTCGCCCTGAACTGACGGCGGGCACTGACCCGCCCGAGCCTCGCCATCCACCCACCACCCTCGCCAGATGCAAAATTTGGCACATAGCAACATTTCAATCGTTTCCTAATATGGTCAAGGGTGCGGCAACTTGACACAGGCTTAAAAAAAGATATATTTATCTGCATATACAAACGTGGCTTCACGTTCGTATAGACCAATCGAGTAATCAATCACGGGAGACGTGTATGGAAGCGACAACCTACAACTATAAGGTCGTCCGCCAGTTCGCCATCATGACGGTGGTGTGGGGGATAGTCGGAATGCTGGTCGGGGTCATCCTTGCGGCGTTGCTGATCTGGCCGGAATTGACCTACGGTATTGAATGGCTGTCGTATGGCCGCCTGCGTCCGCTGCATACCAATGCGGTGATCTTCGCCTTTGGTGGCTCGGCGATGTTTGCAGTGTCGTACTACATCGTGCAGCGCACCTGCCAGGTGCGGCTGTGGGGCGAGAAACTGGCGGCGTTCACCTTCTGGGGCTGGATGGCGGTCATCGTACTGGCCGCCGTCACCCTGCCGCTGGGCATTACCAGTTCCAAGGAATACGCCGAACTGGAATGGCCGATCGATCTGCTGATCACGGTGGTGTGGGTGTCTTACGCGCTGGTGTTCTTCGGCACCATCATCAAGCGCAAGACCAAGCACATTTACGTCTCCAACTGGTTCTTCGGCGCCTACATCCTGGTGATCGCGCTGCTTCACCTGGTCAACAGCGCAGAACTGCCCTGGCTTCTGGGCGGCACCACCGGCGCCTGGTACAAGTCCTACTCCGCCTATGCCGGGGTGCAGGACGCGATGGTGCAGTGGTGGTACGGCCATAACGCAGTGGGCTTTTTCCTCACTACCGCCTTCCTCGGCATGATGTATTACTTCATCCCGAAACAGGCAGGCCGCCCGGTTTATTCCTACCGGCTGTCGGTCGTCCACTTCTGGTCGCTCAACTTCATCTACATGTGGGCGGGTCCGCACCATCTGCAATACACCGCGTTGCCCGACTGGGCGCAGTCGCTCGGCATGGTGTTCTCGCTGATGCTGCTGGCGCCAAGCTGGGGCGGCATGATGAACGGCATCATGACGCTGTCGGGCGCGTGGCACAAACTGCGCACCGACCCGATCCTCAAGTTCATGGTGACCGCGCTGTCGTTCTACGGCATGTCCACCTTCGAAGGTCCGATGATGGCGATCAAGACGGTCAACGCGCTGTCGCATTACACCGAATGGACCATTGGCCACGTGCATTCCGGCGCGCTCGGCTGGGTGGCGATGATCACCATCGGTTCGATGTACTACCTGATTCCGCGCCTGTTTGGCCGCGACTCGATGCACAGCACCAAAATGATCGAATGGCATTTCTGGATGTCGACCATCGGTGTGGTGCTGTATATCGCCTCGATGTGGATCGCCGGGGTCGCCCAGGGTCTGATGTGGCGCGCGTCGAATGCCGATGGCACCCTGACTTACAGCTTCGCCCAGGTGCTCACCACGATGCACCCGTTCTACATGATTCGCCTGTCGGGCGGTTCGCTGTTCCTCGCCGGCATGTTGTTGATGGCCTGGAATGTCTGGCAAACCGTGCGGAGCGGCCGTGTCGTCAATGACGCCGCCATCCCGCAAGCTGTTCACGCCTAAGGAGACCCCAACATGATTTCGCATGAAACCATAGAAAAAAACATCGGTCTGCTGATCGTGCTGACCATCCTCATCGTCAGCATTGGCGGCTTGGTGCAGATCGTGCCGCTGTTCTTCCAGACCTCCACCACCACCCCGGTGGAGGGGTTGAAGCCCTACACAGCGCTGCAACTGTCGGGACGCGACATCTATATCCGCGAAGGCTGCGTCGGCTGCCATTCGCAGATGATTCGTCCGTTCCGTGCCGAGACCGAGCGCTACGGCCACTATTCGGTGGCGGGTGAGTTTGTCTACGACCGCCCTTTCCTGTGGGGTTCCAAGCGCACCGGACCCGACCTGCAGCGCGTCGGCGGACGCTATTCCGACACCTGGCACGTGGCACACCTGATGAATCCGCGCGACGTGGTTCCGGAATCGATCATGCCAGCCTATCCCTGGCTGGATCGGCCGCTTGATGGTTCAACCATCCAGGCCAAGATGCGCACGTTGAACATCGTCGGCCACGGCTACACCGAGCAGGAGATTGCCGAGGCCCCCGCCGCGCTGGCAGGCAAAACCGAGCTTGAGGCGGTCATCGCTTACCTCCAAAGCCTGGGCACCCACGCCCCGAAAGGCTGAGGAGCACACGGTATGGATAGCGGAACCCTCACCGGCATCGTCACCGCCGTATTCATTGCGGTGTTCATCGGCATCGTGTGGTGGGCATTCAGCAAGGGCAACAAACAGCGTTTTGAAGAAGACGCCAGGATGCCTTTCGAAGAAAGCGACACCCCGCCCAACAAGGAGAAAAGCAATGAGTGATTTCACAAGCGGCTTCTGGCCGATTTACATCAGCGTCATCACCCTGGTGAGCATCCTCGGCACCTGGATATTCCTTAGGGCGCAAACCACCCGCAAGCTCGCCCCCGGCGAAAAAGCCGAGCTCATGGAACACACCTGGGACGGCGACCTGCAGGACTTCAACAACCCGCTGCCGCGTTGGTGGCTCGGGCTGTTCTACGGCACGATGATCTTTTCGCTGGCCTATCTGGTGTTGTGGCCGGGGCTGGGCAACTTCGCCGGTGTGCTGGGCTGGACCTCGAAGGGGGAATACGAGGCCGAGGTGAAAGCCGCCGAAGACAAGTTCAAGCCGGTGTATGCCGGTTTCATGAAACAGGACATCGCCACCGTCGCCGCCGATCCCGACGCACGCGCCATCGGCAAAAACCTGTTCCTGACCTACTGCTCGCAGTGCCATGGTTCCAACGCAGCAGGCGCCAAGGGTTTCCCCAACCTGACCGACCACGACTGGCTCTACGGCGGCGAACCCGACACCATCAAGCTCACCATCACCGATGGCCGCAACGGCGTGATGCCGCCACTGGGCGCAGCACTCGGGGTGGAGAAAACCAGGGATGTGGCGAACTATGTGCTGTCGCTGTCGGGTCGCAAGCACGACGCAACGCGCGCCGCCGCCGGCCAGGCAATATTTGCCGAAAATTGCGCCGCCTGCCACACGCCTGCAGGCACTGGAATGCAAGCCATGGGCGCGCCCAACCTGACCGACAAGATCTGGTTGTATGGCGGCAGCGAAGCCACCATCATCGAGACCATTACCAAGGGTCGTAACGGCGCCATGCCCGCCATGACCCAAACCCTGGGCACCACGTCCAACAAGGAAGCCAAGCTGCATCTGCTGGCGGCCTATGTATACGGGTTGTCGCAACCACAGTAAGTCGTAAGCAGCGTTGCCGGAGTGATCCGGCAAGCTGCTTGAGCGTATTGGCTGGTTCTCCTCCAGTACGCTCAAGCAGCTCAGACACCCCAGGTTAACCATCACGTGACCGACGACAGAAAACCTGCCTCCGCCGAAGCGCCGATCGAGCAACAGCTCTACGCGATCCGGCAAACCATCCAGACGCGTGCGGTTCACGGTGTGTTTGCCAACTGGCGCGTTGCGCTCGTGCTGATCACCCAACTGGTTTACTACGGCCTGCCCTGGCTGCAGTGGGACAACCGCCAGGCGGTGCTGTTCGATCTGGCCGCGCGCAAGTTCTATATCTTCGGTCTGGTGTTCTGGCCGCAGGATTTCATTTATCTCACCGGTCTGCTGATTCTGGCGGCACTCGCGCTGTTCCTGTTCACCGCGGTGGCCGGGCGCTTGTGGTGCGGCTACGCCTGTCCGCAAACCGTGTACACCGAAATCTTCATGTGGGTGGAAAGCTGGCTGGAAGGCGACCACGTTGCACGCAAAAAACTTGACCAAACGCCGTGGAACGCCAACAAGCTGAAAAAGCGCGGGCTCAAGCATGTCGTGTGGTTTGCCCTGGCACTGTGGACCGGCTTCACCTTCGTCGGCTACTTCACGCCGATCAAGCAACTGGCAGTTGAGTTTGTCAGCTTCAATCTGGGGCCGTGGGAAACCTTCTGGATTTTCTTCTACGCCTTTGCCACTTGGGGCAACGCCGGCTTCATGCGCGAGCAGGTGTGCAAATACATGTGTCCCTATGCGCGCTTCCAGAGCGTGATGTTCGACTCCGACACGCTGACTGTCACCTACGACAACTCCATCGGCGAACCGCGCGGGCCGCGCAGCAAAAAGACCGATTACAAAGCCGCCGGCCTCGGCACCTGCGTCGACTGCAACGTCTGCGTGCAGGTCTGCCCCACCGGCATCGACATCCGCAACGGCCTGCAATACGAATGCATCGGCTGCGCCGCCTGCATCGACGGCTGCGACCAGATCATGGACAAGATGGGCTATCCGCGCGGACTGATCCGCTACACCACCGAAAACGTGGTGAAGGGAAAATACCCCGACAGCGGCATCCTCAAGCACATCCTGCGTCCGCGCACCATCCTGTATAGCGTGCTGCTGGCGCTGATTGCCGGCGCATTCGTTTACAGCCTCGCCACCCGTGTGCCATTGCGGGTCGACGTGGTGCGTGACCGCGTGGCGCTATCGAAAGAAACCGATGAGGGCATGATTGAAAACGTCTTCCGCCTGCAACTCATCAACAAGGACGACAAGCTACATCGCTACACGATTCAGGCGCATGGCATTCCTGGCCTGCAGGTGATTAGCGCCACCCGCGAAGTCGCGGCCGCCCCCCTGCAGACCATCGACGTCCCTGTCAGTCTGATTGCCGACCCGGTTGAGCTGAAAGGCCACTCGATCGAAGTGACGTTCACCATACAATCCACCGACGATCCGCGCATCCGCACCGACGTCGACACCAAATTCTTCAACCGGTAATTATTCACGAGGAATAACGCCATGATGAATGCCGCCCTGTATTCCAAACCCTGGTATCGCGAACCGTGGCCGTGGTTTCTCATGAGCCTGCCCGCCATCGCAGTCATCGCCGGGGTGACCACCCTGGTCATCGCCATCAAAAGCGCAGATGGCATGGTCGTCGGCGATTACTACAAAGCCGGACTGGCGATCAACCAGACGATGGCGCGCGACGACGTTGCTCACGCACTGGCGCTCACCGCCACCATCAAGACTGAAGACGGCACCTTGCTGCTCGCCCTGGCCGGGCGGATGCCAAGCTACCCCGAGCAACTGAGCCTCACCCTGGCTCACCCCACCCGCTCAGGCATGGACCAGACACTCGTCTTGCATCACGCAGGGGGCGGCCACTATCGCGCGGCACTGCCTGCCATGCCCAACGGCAAATGGCACATCCTGCTGGTCGATGGCGCATCCACCTGGCGGCTGACCGGCGTCCTGCATACGCCGCTGAATCATCCCGTCACACTCTCCGCACTCACATCCGCCGTTCAACAACCACAAGGGAGACTGAAATGAAAGCCATACTCGACCTGTTATTCACCAGCGGAATCGGCCTGTTGAGCCTGTTTACCATTTTCTTCATCATCGGCATGGGCGTCTTCATGGTGAAGATGGTCAAGCGCAAAATGAACGAGCCGGAAGAATGAGCCGATCAACCCGGCCCAGAATAATTAACCAGCATTCGGTCTGAGACTGTCGAAGGTCAGCCCGATGAGGAGGAAGCACCTATGATGCAGCGCCTGATCCACATCCTGTGGCCATCCGTCCTCGTTGCGGGGGTGGCCGACATTATTTTCACCACCCTGTTCGATCCGCTGGAAATCCTCTATCGCGGCGAACCCCTGATCGAACAGCGC
>JAAPAA010000374.1 GCA_012274165.1 Thiobacillaceae bacterium | reverse complement strand
CCCCATGCGTCTAGGCACCCCGCTCTCGCCCTCCGCCACCCGCGTCATGCTGCTGGGCGCAGGCGAACTCGGCAAGGAAGTCATCATCGCCCTGCAGCGCCTGGGCGTCGAAGTCATCGCGGTGGACCGCTACTCCAACGCCCCCGGCCATCAGGTCGCCCACCGCGCGCATGTGATCGACATGAGCGACGGCAAAGCCCTGCGCGCACTGATCGAAGCAGAAAAACCGCACCTGGTGGTCCCGGAAATCGAGGCCATCGCCACCGAAACCCTGCTGGAAATCGAAGCCGCCGGGCTGAGCGAAGTCATCCCCACCGCCCGCGCCGCCAACCTGACCATGAACCGCGAGGGCATCCGCCGGCTGGCCGCCGAAACGCTGGGCCTGCCGACTTCGCCCTATGTATTTGCCGACAGCCTCGCCGAGATGTGTGCGGCTGCCGAGCAGCTGGGCTTTCCGGTGATCGTCAAGCCGGTGATGTCTTCGTCCGGCAAGGGCCAATCGCGCGTGGATGACGCCAGCCAGCTGGGCGCCGCCTGGGATTACGCCTCCGCGGGCGGACGGGTCAACAAGGGCCGCGCCATCGTCGAGGGGGTGATCGACTTCGATTACGAAATCACGCTGCTGACGGTGCGTGCGTTGGGTCGTTCAGGCGAAATCGAAACGCATTTTTGCGCGCCCATCGGCCACGTGCAGGTAAAAGGTGACTACGTCGAATCATGGCAGCCGCAGCCGATGTCTGCCGCCGCGCTGCAACGTGCGCAGGAAATCGCCGCCGCGGTCACCGGCAACCTCGGCGGGCGCGGCCTGTTCGGCGTGGAGCTGTTCGTCAAGGGCGACACCGTGTGGTTTTCCGAAGTCAGCCCACGCCCGCACGACACCGGCATGGTGACCATGTCCACCCAGCGGCAGAACGAATTTGAACTGCACGCCCGCGCCATCCTCGGCCTGCCAGTAGACATCAGCCTGCGCGAACCCGGCGCGTCGGCGGTGATTTACGGTGGCATGGATGCGGCCGGCATCGCATTTGACGGCGTGGCCGAGGCGCTCGCCGCGCCTGGCGTTGACATCCGGCTGTTCGGCAAACCGGAAAGCTTCTCCCGCCGCCGCATGGGGGTGGCACTCGCCACCGCAGCTACGACAAATACCGCGCGTGAGCGCGCCCAGGCCGCAGCCGCCTGCGTCAAGCCAGTGAAAACCTGATTCATTAAAATAGAACCATGCAAACCCATTACGACCGCATCGGCGGCAGTGACATCATTCGCCAACTGGTCGACCGCTTTTACGACCTGATGGACGAAGATCCGGATTATTACGGCATCCGCAAATTGCACCCGGCAGACCTCAGCGAATCGCGCAACAAGCTGACGTGGTTCTTGAATGGCTGGCTCGGCGGGCCGCCGGATTATGTCGACCGTTTCGGCCATCCTTTCCTGCGAGGCCGCCATTTGCCGTTTGCGGTTGGCGTGGCCGAACGCGACCAGTGGATGGGTTGCATGATCCGTGCAATGCAGGACGTGGGGCTGGACGCAGCCATGCAGCAGGAACTGACCGCTGCGTTTTTCCAGACCGCCGACTTCATGCGCAACCAGCCCGAATGAGACGTTTGTTTGCCTGGAGTGCGCTGGTTGCCGTACTGGTTGCGCTCACCGTGCTGCCCTGGCTGATGCTGGATAACGCACCGACGATCGAGCCGCCGGCCGCGTTTCAGCGTGCGGACCTGGCCGGTATCAAATCGCTATTTCTGAAACACGACCCGCGCCGCCAAACCCCCGACATGGTGCACAGCATCCGGCTTGACGAGGCCGAACTCAATCGCCTGCTCAATTACGCAGTTGAACTGCCCCGGGTCAGCGGCATTGCGGCCGAACTCACGCCCGGTCTGGCTACGCTCAGCGCCACCCTGACCGTGCCAGCCAACCCATTCGGCCGCTATCTGAACATCACGGCCGAGGTTGCCGAGATACCAGGAGGCATCCAGATTCAAAGCCTGCAACTCGGTAGCCTGCCCTTGCCTGGCGCGCTGGCCAACTGGATCGCACGGCGAGTCCACCAGCGACTCCTGCAGGATCAAACCTATGCCGCGATGGCGGATGCATTTTCCCGGGTGGATTTTGGCGAGAATCAGGCCACGCTGGATTACCGCTGGAATCCCGTATTACTGACCCGGCTCGAACGCAAGAGCGTCGAGCTCTTGATCGCACCGGAAGATCAGGCGCGCATGCTGGCGTATGCCGAGCAATTGAACACGCTACTGAAGCCCTATCCGCGTGGCAGCACGGTGCCTCTGGTGCGCATTGTTGCGCCGCTATTTGGCCGGACGTTGCCAGCCGGCAGCGACGTGGCTGCGGAAAATCGCGCCGCGCTCACCGCCCTGGCCGCCTATCTGGGCGGAATCAGCCTGCCCAGGCTGCTGCAAGGCGACAGCCGCTCGATCTACCGTGCGCCGCCGGTGCTGCTGACGCTGCTTGGACGGCGTGATTTTGCCGAGCATCTCACCATTTCGGCTGCGCTCTCGATCAACGGCGGCAGCCAGTTGGCCAACGCCATCGGCCTGTTCAAGGAAGAAGAAGACGCAGTCAAGGGATCTGGTTTCAGTTTTACCGATCTGGCCGCCGACCGAGCCGGAGTACGGCTGGGTGATCGCGCCACCGACAAGGCGGCGATGCGGGTGCGCCAGCAATTGGCGACCGCGCAAAACGACGCCGACCTGGTGCCGGATTTTCGTGATCTGCCGGAGTTCATGCCGCAAGCTGAATTCGACCGCCGCTTCGGGCCGGTAGGCAGCGCGCGCTATCAACGCGTCATCGAGCACATCGACGCCCGTCTGGACGCGCATCCGCTGACTCAATAAGAAGTCAAATAAGCCTGTTATAATGCTGGGTTTCCTGCAATCCGGCCGTCATCATGTCCCGCAAACTCCGCAACATCGCCATCATCGCTCACGTCGACCATGGCAAAACCACACTGGTCGACCAGCTGCTCAAGCAGTCCGGCACCTTCCGCGAAAACCAGGCTGTCGACGAGCGGGTGATGGACTCGAACGACCTGGAAAAGGAACGCGGCATCACCATTCTGGCGAAGAACACCGCCATTACCTACGGCGAATACCACATCAACATCGTTGACACCCCGGGCCACGCCGACTTCGGCGGCGAGGTCGAGCGCGTGCTCGGCATGGTCGATGGCGTGGTGCTGCTGGTTGATGCGGTCGAAGGCCCGATGCCGCAGACGCGTTTCGTCACCAAAAAAGCGCTGGCACTCGGCTTGAAGCCGATTGTCGTGATCAACAAGGTGGACCGTCCCGGTGCGCGTCCGAACTGGGTCGTCGATCAAACCTTCGATCTGTTCGACAAGCTCCACGCCACCGACGAGCAACTCGACTTCCCCATCATCTACGCGTCGGGCCTCAATGGCTGGGCCTGTCTTGATCTGAAGGATGCGCCCTCAGAAGGTGGTTCGGCTGACAACATGACGACCCTGTTCGACACCGTGATCGCACACGTGCCGACCCCGCCCGGCTCGCCCGATGCGCCGCTGCAATTGCAGATCGCAGCGCTCGACTATTCGACGTACACCGGCCGCCTCGGCGTAGGCCGCGTGCTCAACGGCCGCATCAAGCCCGGCATGGCGGTCGCGGTGATGAACCACGAAGAACAGGTCGCCACCGGGCGCATCAATCAGGTGATGGGCTTCCGCGGCTTGGATCGTGTACTGGTTGACGAAGCCGAAGCCGGCGACAT
>JAAPAA010000373.1 GCA_012274165.1 Thiobacillaceae bacterium | reverse complement strand
GCAGGGGTCGACATGTGCTTATGGAAGCGCGCCGGCGCCTCGCATGTAGCCACCGGCAAGTTCTTCAATTTGCGCCGCTTCACGCCGGGCCGATGGGAAGAGGCGGTACCGGGCGGGCAGGTTGTGCCCTATTGGACCGAATTCGGACTGTTTACCTGGCTGCGCGAACTCGATGTCCGATTGTTGGATAGAGATGGCAAGTTGGACCGGGCGACGGCCGCTGGCAACCCGTATTCCATGGAAATACTCGACCTGCTGGCCAGAGACGAAAAGAACGACAAATGGATCGGCCTTAGCTGGCGTCAATACCTTTTTGAGTTCGCGCGGCGGGAGGTGACCTATTCCAAGAATCCCGGACAGGTCCATGCCGACCTGGTCCAAGCTGACGAGCGATGGACCAGCCTCCAGGCTGCCGAGTTGCTTCTGTATGACCGCGAAAACGACGGCACCTGGATACGGCCTTGGCTGAACGCGGCCACGCTATGGCAAAAAGGCTGGTAGTGCAGCGCCGCCCGGCTTGAATTCCATCTCTTTCGCGCTGGCCACGCTCGAACCAATGCCCTACAACATCGCTGAGGAGGTGCACAACACCAAGGATTCGGTGCGCCGGCGCTGCCGCGGCGTTCTTGTCGCAACGCCTGCCCTCGTGCGCGCCGTCTGCACCATCGCGGCCAAGCCGTCGAAGCCCTTCCTCATGTCGGTGTGGCCGGCCACGATCCACACGCGCGTATTCGAGGGCAGGCCGATCACGTGCGCCGCGCCAGCACGTCGAGCACGACGCCCAGCCGTTGTGCATCGACCTCACCATGAAGGCGAACACGGGCGCCGTAGAACTCGATCTCAATGAGCGGCGGCGGCGCCGACGGCGCGCACGAGGGCAAGGGCGCATGCGTGGATGGTGTCAACTATCTTGACCGACCGGCCAAGGTAATTGTCGTCAACCACATGCGCAAGGGACTGTGCGCTCAGGGTCACAGGCAACAGCGCCGGCGCACACGCCGATGCGTGACCGCGAGCACCGTGCAAGACGATCCACCGGCGCAACAGGTTCGCATTGATTCCGTGCGCCATGCCGGTGGCAGCCACCGAGGCGCCAGGCACCAAGCATTGCCGAACCAGGTCGGTCTTGAATTCTTCGGCATAGATGCGCTTGCCGTTGCTGAGAACGCGCACCACGCCACGCTGCATTTGGCCCGTGGGCTCTCTCTCGGTCAGGGATGTCATGCTGTGTCCACTACTCAACTCAGTGGACACAGGGTGGCCCGCCCGCTCTCTCAGATCAAGAGGGTGCCGAGGCCACGATTATTTTTCAGAAATTGTTTCAGATCTTGGAGCGGCGGCCCAAACGGCGCATCAGCGGCTCGCCGTGACGATTCTCCGACGCTCACTGAAGTGGCGATCCCTGGGACACGTCGGCGAGTCCAGACGGGATGGTGTCCTCAAAGCCGCGAGTTGCCCGCTTTCCGAAAACACGCCCGTAGTGAATCTGCCAAGCCCGCTCGTCACCAGCGAGAAGTGTCATGCCAGCTGGCGAAGGTCTCTGGCAGGGCACAGCGCCGAAGGCTTCCGCAAGCTCATGTGCCTCCGGACTGAAATAGAGTGTCAGCCGGTCTCTGGGACCGCGCTGCAGGAATATCGCGCTGCCGCAGTCAGGCTCTCCAAACGATTGAGTTACCGCCCAGGCCAATTTCCATGTGTCTTCGACCGCTTCACTGACCCCGTTCAATAGGTCCAAGCTGTACCAGCGCATTGAGGCTCCGCTCTTTGCGCAATATTCTACAGTTTACTGATGAGCTGAGTCTCGATCCCGGCGCATGACGGGCCAGCCCCGAAGCACCGCTCGGCCAGCCCTGAAGGCCTAGTCTTCACTGGGGTGCTCCGTATCTGAGAAGCGGATCAACTGCTGCTGCTGCAGGCTGCAGGATGTCGATCCCCACAATGAACCAACGCCACTTGCTGGCATCCGCGTCAGCGAGCGTGCCCACTGCGCATCGCAATCCAATGAACGAGCGTGAAATTTCAGGGCCCTCCTGCCGCCGCGGATTTTACAGGCCATGTAGGAGGTTGCTCCGCCGCGCCGCGGCGAAATTAAACGGCCTGCAAGGCGCCTGTTGCCCCGCCGCGCCACTAGGCGGCGCGTCAGACCTCGACCTTGAAACCGAGGTCAATTTCCGACGCCGGTTTCCCGCCAGCCAAGCCCCAATTTTCCCGGGGAATTTCATTGAGAATGATCTTGACGTGATCAGCTGGAATTCCTACTTCTCTGAGGCGATGGACCATCGCCTGATACAGATTGCGTTTGGCCTCAAGCGAACGGCCAAAAAAGGCACTTACGGTGACAAGTGTGTAGAACTCAGGTTGGCTCTTGCTCTGAGGGACGATGAAGCGATGCGGCTCATGTGTGAGCAGCCGCACGCACCGATCATCTTGCGGGATCTTGAAGCCTTCAATCAACGCAGACTGCACGGCTTCGATGATTTGACCTTCTTGCTCCGGCGAATAGCTACGGCGTACTTCGATGATGGTACTTGGCATGGCAGTGTCAGGTGAGAGTGAGAAGCGCCTTGAGTTTCGGCATCTTTCTCCCTTAGTCCACGTCTGCGGAGCTTTTGTAATCTTACCGCGATGTAGCGGATAAGTACACAGAGGAGCAACCCGGAGCTTCCCCCGCCAGGCCCGGGGCCAGGTCCGCAGGGGGTGCGTCTGCTACATTTCGGTCCCGTTTCTGCGCAAGGTATGCTTCGGGCAAATGTCCGCACGTCCAGCAGCCCGATGACACCCCAAGACTTCATCTCGAAGTGGGGCCCGGGCCTGGCGGGGG
>JAAPAA010000372.1 GCA_012274165.1 Thiobacillaceae bacterium | reverse complement strand
TCAACAGGCTGTCCAGGTGTTTGGGATCGATGCGCAGTGCCTGATCGATCTCCTGCATGGCCAGGGGGGGCTTGCCATCCGCCAGAGCCAGCTGAGCCAGCGCCAGATGAACCGAGGCATTATTGGGCGCGATCTGTTGCGCGCGCTGTAGTGTTTTGCGCGCGTCGTCCGGGTGCCGCAGACCGAGTTCGGCGGTGGCGCGCAGTGCCAGCAGGATGGCGGCATCAGCGCTGGTGTCGGTCGGCGTGGGGAGTTCGTCGAGCACGCGCTGGTATTCCTGTTGCATCAGCAGCGTGCGCGCGATCATCGGGTTGACGGTGCTGGCGGGAATGCCGGCGTCACGGGCGCGGCGAAACTCTTTTTCTGCACTGGCCAGCTCGAGTTGGGCGAAATAGAGCTTGCCCAGTTCAAAGCGCGCCTCGGCATTTTTTTCGTCCTTGGCGATGGCGTTTTTAAGCTGAATCATCGCCGCTTTGTACTGCCCCGCCGCGAGCTTGGCCTTGGCCTCGTTCACCAGGGTGGCGCTGTCTTCTCTGCCACAGGCTGTCAATAGGCTGGCGCCCAGAATCAGGGCCAGCAGAAGGCGTGAAGTGGGGTGAGAAGAGGGCATAGTGGGTCCAGGTTGCGCGTGTTGATTAGGGGCTGAATGCTCAGGCTGTTCGCAGGCGGGCTTATTTCAGGCCGATTTTTGCCATCAGGTCGTACAGGGTGGGGCGCGTGATGCCCAGCAACTCGGCGGCCTGCGCGACACTGTTGTCGGTCTGGGTCAGTGCGCGGGTGATGGCCTGTCGCTCGGCATTTTCGCGCGCCTGACGCAGGTTGAGCGGTTGCGGGTCGGCATGACCGGGCTCGAGGCCGAGATCGCTGGCGGTAATCTGGGTGCCGTCGGCCATGATGGTGGCGCGCTTGACCAGATTTTCCAGCTCGCGCACGTTGCCCGGCCAGCCATGTGCTTCGAGTGCATTGATCGCATCGGTACTGAAGCCACGAATGTTGCGGCCCAGTTCGAGCACGTTGCGTTCGAGGAATGCCTGGGCCAGCAATACGGCGTCGCCGGGACGTTCCCGCAGCGGCGGGATTTTCACGGTGATTTCGGAGAGCCGGTAGTACAGGTCTTCGCGGAAGCTGCCTTCCCTGATCATGCCGGCAAGGTCGCGGTGGGTGGCGCAGACAACGCGTACGTCGACCGGGATTTCGCCGCGCCCGCCGAGCCGCTCGATCACCCGCTCCTGCAGGAAACGCAGGAACTTGGCTTGCAGCGGCAGCGGCAGATCGCCGATTTCATCGAGAAACAGGGTGCCTTCGTTGGCGTATTCGATACGGCCGGCGGTTTGTTTGGCGGCGCCGGTGAACGCGCCTTTTTCATAACCGAACAGTTCGGATTCCAGCAGGGTGTCGGGAATCGCCGCGCAGTTGATCGCGACAAAGCGTTTGCCCACGCGCGGCGAGAGGTCGTGCACGCCGTGCGCCAGCACCTCCTTGCCGGTGCCGGATTCGCCCAGCAGCAGCACGGTGACATTGGCGGGGGCGACTTTTTCCACGGTGCGGCAGATTTTTAGCATCGAATCGCTGCTGGTGATCAGGCCGCGCAGCGCCGATCCGCTCTGCCTGGCGAGCAGCATGCGGTTTTCGTTTTCCAGCGCATGCAGGTGCAGCGCACGGGCGATCATCAGCACCAATACGTCGGGGTCGAAGGGTTTCTGGAAGAAGTCGTAGGCGCCGAGACGGATCGCTTTAACGGCATTGCTGCGATCGAGGTTGCCGGTGACGACGATGATCTTGGTGGCGGGGGCGAGCGACAGGATCTGCTGCAGGGTGGCCAGCCCCTCGGTCGCGCCATCGGCATCGGGCGGCAGGCCCAGATCGAGCAGCACCACGGCGGGTTCGTGCCGGCGCAGCTGGGTGATGGCGCTGTCGCGGTCGTCGGCGACCACCAGCTCGTAATCGCTCAAGCTCCATTTGAGCTGCTTTTGCAGCCCGGGGTCGTCTTCCACCAACAGTATTTTTTGTTTGGCGTCGCTCATGCGGCGTCTCCTCCTGAGTGATTGTCCAGCGGCAGATTAAGTCGAAAGCGGGTGCCGTGCCCTGGGGTGCTGCTGACATCGATGTTGCCGTCGAGTGCACGCAGGGTTTCGCGGCATTCGTAGGCGCCGATGCCCATGCCCGCGCCCTTGGTCGAGTCAAACGGCTGAAACAGCCGGGTGCGGATGAATTCGTCGTCCATGCCGCTGCCGGTGTCGGTGATTTCTATGATCGCCTGGCCGGATTCCTCGAATGCACGCAGCGTGACGGCGCCGGTCGGCGGGGTGGCTTCCAGTGCGTTTTGCAACAAGTGGCCGATGGCGCGGGCCAGCCGCTCGGGCTCGGCGCGTACCCGCAGCGAAGCGGGCGGCAGCATCAGCGTGGGGCGCAGCTTGAACGCCTGTTTGCTGGCACCGGCTTCATTCAGGATGTCGAGCAGGCTGACGGATTGGGTGCGGGTTTCGTCGCCATCGCGCCGCAATTGCTTGAGTACCTTGTTCATGCGGGTGACGGCGTTGTCCACGGTGTCCAGCATGTCGGCCTGAAATTCGGGGTTGGCCTTGTGTTTTTCGGCGTTGGCCAGCAGCAGCGAGAGCTGGGCGACGAGATTTTTCAGATCGTGAATGACAAAGGTGGTGGTGCGGTTGAACGATTCGAACTGGCGCGCCACGATGAGCTGGTTGGAGGCGCGCATTTGGGCCAGGTGGGCAGCCGCCTGACGTGCCGCCACCTTGAGCAGGTCGCTGACTTCCCAGTTGAAGCCGATCTTGCCCAGTGAATGTTTCAGCACGACAAACCCCAGCAGTTCGTCATGCAACAACAGCGGGATCACCAGCCAGGCGTCATGGGTTTGCTGCAGCCAGGCCGGGGCGTCGAGCTCGCCGTAGAGGTCGCGACGGGTTTTCATTTCGTCCAGATCCACGACCCATTGGGTGCGGGTGAGCCATTGCAGGAAAGCGGAATCGGCGGGCTCGGTGCCATTGATGTCGGCCCAGTTCCAATGGCTGGCGCGCTGATAGCTGCTTCGGCTTTCACGCATCCAGAGTGCACCGCCCGGGCTTTCGAGCAACTTGGCCAGGGCTTCGACTGCGCGCTCGCACAGTTGTTCGCCGGGACGCCCCTCGGTGAGGGTGCGGGTGAATTTGAGCCACTCTTCGCGGTAGTCGTAGCGGTAGCTGAAAAAGTGCTTGGACAAAAACACCCGCAGCCGCGCACGCAGGGTGCCGGAAAACATCAACAGCACCAGCAGCATGGCAGCGGCGAAGATGAAGACGGTCTGCACCACGTCGCCCCATTCGCCGCCGAACAGTCGAAGGTAATAGCCCGCACTTGCCATCAGCAGTAAATAGACCCCTGCCGCCAGCAGGCTGGCGGTGTGGAACGCCATGCTGCGCGACAGCCCGACCGGCGCCGCCCATTGCGGGTTGCGCGCGGCCGATACGGCAATCAGCGGGGTGATCAGGGCCGCGACATAGCCGCGTGCCGCCCATACCTGCGCGTCGATTGCGCCGAACAAGGCGCCGTTGGCGTAAAGGTAAAAGTCGTACACAAACAGCCCGCCAAGGCCGAGACAGAGAAACTTGATGGCCCAGCGGTCTTCCGGGCGCGAGCTGCGATAGACCTGTTCGACCAGCACCAGCTCTATCACCGTGAGCAGCACCAGCCCAAGATAGTCGAGCCATCGCGTTTGCATCCCCTGCCAGGGCATGATCGCAGGCACCGCACTGATTAGCAGCAAGCCCAGAACGAGCGTACCGCCCAGAATGCGGATGAGGCGCAGCGGGGCAGGCAGGCTGGCGTCCTGCGGCAGGCGCAGTTTCAGGATGTACAGCAGCAGAGCCAGCCAGGCCGCATTGCGTGCAACTTCGGCCGTCAGACCCAGCCGGGGCGGCAGCCAACCCAGGATAGCGAGCATCGAAAGCGCGCCCCAGAGGGCGCTCAGCCCGGTGGCGAGCACCAGCAGGCGCCCTTGTGGCCGCTGTCGCCAACTGGCGACGATGAGTCCGGACAAACCCAGATAGGCCAGCGCAGCCAGCCCGTAACCGACAGCGGCCAGAATAAGCAGGGTGGCGGTCATGAGGGCAGTCAGTGACGCACGCTCAGCGTACGCCTTTGCCCCACAACACGACTTGCGCGGTCTGGAACAGGATCATGAAGTCGAGGAACAGGCTGTGATTCTTGACGTAATACAGGTCGTATTGCAGCTTGTGCATGGCGTCTTCATCGGTCGCGCCGTAGGGGTAACGCACTTGCGCCCAGCCCGTGATGCCGGGTTTCACCGTGTGACGGACGCCGTAATAGGGGATTTTCTGGGTCAGGTCCTGCACGAAATAGGGGCGTTCCGGGCGTGGACCGACGAAACTCATGTCGCCGAAAAACACGTTGAAAATCTGCGGCAGTTCGTCGATGCGGGTGCGCCGGATGAAGCGGCCGGTGAGCGTGACGCGGCTGTCGTTTTGGCCGGCCCAGCGTGGCTTGCCATCTTTTTCGGCGTCTATGCACATGCTGCGGAATTTGAGAATGGTGAAGTTGCGGCAGCCCTGGCCGACCCGTTCCTGGCGGTACAGCACGGGGCCCGGGCTTTCCAGTTTGATCAGCAGGGCGGCAAGCGCCATGATGGGGAGCGTGATGGCCAGCATGGCGGCGCTGACCAGCAGATCGAACAGGCGCTTGACGGTGTCACGCACCATGCCCTGATGAAAGCCTTCGGCCAGAATCATCCAGCTGGCATTCATCGAGTCGAGCTGCAAATGGCCGTTTTCGCGCTCGAAAAAACTCGAGAGTTCCAGCACGCGGATGCCACGCAGTTTGCACTGGAGCAGGTCCTGCACGGGCATGCCGCCGCCCCGGCGGTCACGCACGGCAACGATGATTTCATTGATTTGCAGGCGAGTGGCCAGGTCGAGCAGGCTTTCCTGGGTGTCGAGGATACGGCCATGATCGACGAAATGATGACTGCCCCCCATGGGCAGATACCCGATCACCTGGGTGTTGCTGGCGTGGCCGCGCTTGGACAGCAGTGCCTCGATATGCGCCGCGCGGCTGCTGGTGCCGATCACCAGAGTGCGTGTTTTGAGCGCACCTACCTGTGTCCAGTGCAGGAAAACCGCGCGGCTGAGCAGGATGCCGCACAGCGCCAGGCCAAACGAGAGCAGGAACGCCCCGCGCCCGACCAGCAGAATGGGGAACAGGTAGAACAGCAGGCTCATCGTCACCAGCCCCAGCCCGAAGCTCAGGCCAAGGCGGTGCAGCAGCGCGCGGATACCGCCCCGCCATTCGGCCGCGTACAGTCCGCTGGCGGTCATCAGTCCCAGCATGACGGCGGTGAATGCCAGCGCTTTGGGGAGCAAAGGGTCGAGTTCGCCGGGGGTCGCGCCCAGATCGAGAAAGCGCGCACTGACGCCCAGATAGATGGCACCACCGAGTATCAGCGTCTCGATCAGGAGCAGCATCAATAAATTCAGGGGCACGTAGTGCCGGAAAAATCGGATCACGGGGATTCGCTCGATTGCATGACCATGATGTAGTACGTGTGAGCAGCTTCTATGCCAATACGGGCGTATTGGGTCATGTGAGCGCCCGCACCTGGGGTAAGCGCAGACGGCGGGGGCTGCCGTCTGCCTGCAAGCGTTTCATCTTGCGTAATTCTGCAGCAGGGTAAACGACGAGATCAACCTGTGCGCGCGGGTCGATAATGAGAAAGCGCGGATGGGCGTGCCCTGTGCTGTCGATAGAACGGTGTTCGCCGGCTTGATAAGGGGCGGGGAGCTGCATCAACAGGAACTCAAGGTCTTTTTGGTCGTCGGTAAATAGCTGCAGGTTGATGTCGGCATGCGGTCCTGCCGTGCCATTGAGCACCGAGCCGGTCAGATGGGGGTCGAACGCCGCCAGCTGTTCCATGTATTCCATTGCGGTTTGCCGCAGCAAGGTCAGAGTTGACCGGGTTTCGTCTGCCTGGAAGAGGGCCTGGTAGCTGCGCAGGGCGTCTTCGATTTGCTGGTTGTCGGGCAGACTGCCGCTATCGGGTGCCCCCAGCTGGCGCGCCGCCTTGCGCTTGGCGCTGCCGTAATCGAGGCCGCCATCCTCCGCCAGGATGCGTGCCGCAGCATGGGCAATGTGGCGTCGCATATCCTGATTTTTCATGGAAATGTTCCGGGCTCATCTGCCTCAGGATGGGTCGGGGTGCCGGGGGGGGCAGTAGGACCAACGGCAGGCGCTTCGGGCGGCAGGAATTCTTGATAAAAGTGTTCCTCCATTCCGGTCGGCTGGTCGCCTGTGAATAGTCCCGTCAATTCATCAAGTATTCCGGCTGAGAAACGTGCACCCGTGTCCGGGTCGATTCGGACGGTGACAATCCCGGCCGGCATGGCCCAGGTTTTTTGGGGCACGCCTTTGAGCGCGGTTCCCATGAAGCCTATCCAGATTGGCAGGGCGGATTGCGCGCCGGTTTCCCCGTGCCCGAGCGAGCGCGGCTGATCGTAGCCCATCCAGGAAATCGCCACCAGATCGGGGGTGTAACCGGCGAACCAGGTATCGCGTGCGTCGTTGGTGGTGCCGGTTTTGCCGGCCAGATCGCTACGCCCCAGTTGGCCGGCGCGCGCGGCGGTGCCAGAACGCACCACGTCCTGCATCATGTTGGTCATCAACCAGGCGTTGCGCGGATCGATCATGCGCGGCGCGTTGCTCCCCACCCGCTGCGGACTGGCTTGCATCAGCAGCCGGCCGTCCTTGTCGGTCACCTTGTCGATCAGGTAGGGCTTGACGCTGAAGCCGCCGTTGGCGAACACGCCATAAGCCGCAGCGAGTTGCAGGGGCGTGACACTGCCCGCACCTAGCGCCATGGTGAGGTAAGGCGGATGACGTGCCGGATCAAAGCCAAAGCGGCGGATATAGTCGCGTGCGTAACGTGGTCCGATCCCTTGCAGAATCCTCACCGACACCAGATTGAGCGATTTGGTCAGCGCGGTGCGCATCCTTACCGGACCGCTGGTGCTACCGTCGTAGTTCTTCGGTTCCCAGGCGGTGCCCCCCGCTTCTTCGGCGGCCAGCGTAAGCGGCATGTTGTCGATCATGGTCGCCGGGGTATAGCCTTTTTCCAGCGCGGCCGAATAAATAAAGGGCTTGAAGCTCGAGCCGGGCTGCCGCCAGGCTTGTGTGACGCGGTTGAATTTGTTGCGGTCGAAATCAAAGCCCCCGACCAGCGCGGTGATGGCACCGTCGTTCGGGTTCAGCGCAACCAGTGCGGCTTCCACTTCGGGGAGTTGCACCAGTCGCCATTGCGTGCCCACGGCTTGCACCCGAATCACGGCACCGGCTGCCAGCTGCCGGCCCTTTTTGCCAGCGATCCAATTGGCGACCCATTTCAGGGAATTTCCGGTGATGTCGACCACGCTGCCGTCATGCAGCTGTGCGCGGATCAATTGGGGAGTGGCGCTCACGATCACGGCCGGCCGCATGTCGCTCACCGGATCCAGGTCTTCCAGCGCATCGGAAATCGCTTTGGCGCGCGTTGCCTGGTCGCCGGTTAGCTGGATCTGTTTTTCCGGGCCGCGATAGCCATGACGCTGGTCGTAATCGATGATGCCCTGCAAGACCGCCCGGTTGGCAGCGGCCTGTTGGCTGCTTCGCAGCGTGGTGACGGCCTTGTAGCCCGAGCTGTAAATGGATTCACCGTATTTTTCAAACAAGGCCTGGCGCACCATTTCGGCAGCAAAATCGGCATCCACGTTGACGTGTTGACGTCCCTGGCGGATCACCAGTTTTTGCTTGACGGCGGCCTGCCAGGTCGGCTGATCGATGAATTTGAGTGCGAGCATGCGCTTGAGCACATATTCCTGACGCGTTTTGGCACGCGGGAAATTAACCACCGGGTTATAGCGTGACGGCGCTTTCGGTAGTCCTGCCAGCATGGCGAACTCAGGCAGCGACAGATCGTGTATCGGTTTACCGAAGTAAGTACGGGCTGCGGCTTCAAAGCCGTAAGCACGCTGCCCCAGGTAAATCTGGTTGATGTACAGCTCGAGGATCTTGTCCTTGGACAGACTGTGTTCGATCTTCATGGCCAGCATGACTTCTGACAGCTTGCGGGTGAAGGTCTTTTCATTCGACAAAAAGAAATTGCGCGCCACCTGCATGGTGATGGTCGATGCGCCTTCCTTGGCGCCGCCAGACAGCAGGTTTGATCCTGCTGCGCGCAAAATGCCCAGCGTGTCTACCCCGCCGTGGGTATAAAAACGCTCGTCTTCAGCAGCAATGATGGCCTGCTTCATGTAGGTCGGAACCTTGTCAATCGCAATGAAGGCGCGACGTTCCTCACCGAATTCGCCGATCAGGGCGCCATCAGCCGTGTACACCCGCAACGGCAGTTTGGGTTTGTAGTCGGTTAAAGCCTCGAGAGGCGGGAGGTTGGGGTAAATCAATGCGGCAGCCAGCCCCGCCAGCGCTGTACCGACCACACCTAAACTGACGATGAGTGCCAGTGCGTAATGCCACCATTTGAAAAACATCCGATCCCTTTTGTGCAAGCCTAAAGTTTCCGTCGATTATAGGCGTTAGTGGTGTTGGAAATTGGATACAGTTGTTCGGTACTTGTCATCCGGCCGGAATAAAGCTGTTAAAAACCGTGTGTTGTTGCTAGCATTTAAAAAACATAATAAGAAAAAGCGCCAACCAACAGAAGCG
>JAAPAA010000371.1 GCA_012274165.1 Thiobacillaceae bacterium | reverse complement strand
CGAGTAGATGGTGCGCTGCAGAAAGGCGGCGTACCTGACTCCACCGATATTTCGGCCGATTACACCGACAACTATGTGCGTTACCGCAGCGGCGATACTCGCCTGACCCTCGGCGCGCAAACCATCATCTGGGGCCGCGCCGACGAAATTCCGCTGGCCGACCGCGTCAGCCGCACCGATCTCACGCGCTTTGTGCTGGACGATCTGCCCAACCGCCGCCGTGCAGAACTGGCTGCGCGCTGGGAACAAACCCTCGGCGACTACAAGCTGGATGCGGTGTGGTTGCCGGTATTCAACGCGGCAAAGCTGCCCGATGCGTCCAGCGTGTGGAGCCCGATCAACCTCACCACCGGCGAGATTATCGGCATCGCCCCCAGCCCGGCAGTGGCCGGACTGGTCCACGCGGCGGCCATCAGCGAAGACGAACACGGCAGCGGCGGCGGCGGTGTGCGCCTGACCAAAACCGGCGAGCCGTTTGATTTCGGCGTCACCCTGGCGCGCACCCGGCAGTCGCAACCGTATTACCAGATCGGCGGATCACCGACGGCGCCGACCCTCACCGGGATCCATCCGTTCAACAATTTTGCCGGCGCCGATATGGAACTGGTGAGCGGCAGTATGACTTGGCGCATGGAACTGGGCTATACCGAGTCGGTACCGGTCACCCTGCCCAACGGCGCGACCATCACCGTGCCTTCTCTTGACTGGGTTGGCGGGATCGAGTTTTTCCCCGGCGGCGAGGACACTCGCATCAATCTGCAGTTGGCCGCACAGGCCCTGCAAACCGACGCGAGTATCCTGCAATTGACCGAGTATTACGGCGCCAACGGCGAAATCGAGACGAATTTTGCCCAGGGTCGCTGGACCGCAGGATTGCGCTTCTTTGGCGGCTTCAACGTCAGGAACCTCTACCTCAACCCCGAGATCAGTTATGTCGGCTGGGAGCCCTTCACAATCTATGCGGGTTACCACTATTTCAACGGCGAAGACCGCACCCTGGCAGGATTCCAGCAGGACCATTCGATGGCTGTACTAGGCATGCGCGGCCAGTTCTGATCCCCGCGACGACGTGACCCCGCTGAAACACTGGATCAATGGCACCCGCATGCTGCCGCCCTGGCTGGCGCTGGGCATCATGCTGTTCATCCTGCTGGGATCGCTGCCGTTCGTATTCAAACTGCATTTCAATAACGCGGGGGATATCTACTCCCCGCCCGATGCCCCCATCATCCAGCTGCGCAAATCACTGTTCAAGGAATTCCCCAACGACGAAACCCTCATCGCCCTGTTCGAGGGCGACCAGCTCTACACCCCGGCATTTCTGAGTGCGCTTAATCGGGTCGCGCACCGGATGGAGCGCAACCCTGATGTCGACCGGGTACTGACCTTGACCACGGTCGAGCATATCGACGCCACCGACGATGGCTTCGCCGTCACCCTGCTGGTCGACCCCAACAAGCTGAATGAGCGCACGCCGGCGCAATGGAAAGCGCGCGTGCTGGGCGACACCTTTGCGCCGGGCCTGATCGCCTCGCCCGACGGCCGTGCGGTCGCGCTGGTGGTGCGCCCGAAATTCCTGAAAGAAAGCCTCGCGCGGCGTGACATCCAGATCGCGCTTGACGAAGCGATCACCGCCGAGAAACTCGATGCCTACCATACCGCGACCGCCGGCACGATTGCGCAGACGGTCGAGGAACTCCGCTCGATCTGGCGTGACAGTGCGATTTTCATCCCGCTTACGGTGATCCTCGGCCTGGCCTTGATGTGGTGGGTGGTGGGGCGGGTGCGCCCGGTGATCGTGGGCGGGCTGGCAATGGGTGCCGTGACCGCGTCCGCCGTAGCCGGGCTGGTGCTGTCCGGTCAGCCCTATACGCCGATCACCGCCATGATTCCCACCCTGATGGCCGCGTACTCAACCGCCACGCTGCTGCACTTTTATTCTGCCATCCAGCGCGGCCGTATCGCGCTGCTGCCCCGGCAGAAGCGTATCGCGCGGGCCCTGAAGGAAACCTTTGTGCCCGGCTTCTTCAATGTGCTGACCGCCGGCGCGGCTTTGCTAAGCCTGATGTGGGTGAACATCCCGCCGGTGCAGGCCTTTGGCCTGACGGGTGCGATCGGCACGCTGATGGTGTTTCTGGTGGTGTACATCCTGGTGCCGCCGATCCTGCTGAAATGGGACGTCCCACGCTGGCCGCGCCGCCGTTCCGGCCTCGCCTTCGCACGCCATATTGCGGTGGCCGTTTCGGTCTTCAGCATGCGACATGCTAAAGCCGTGCTGACGGTCACCGTTCTGCTGGTCCTGGCGACCATTCCGCTGGTGATGCAGGTCAAGGTCGAATCCAACCTGCTCGAATTTTTTGCGCCCAAGCACAGCATCAGCCGCAGCACTGCCCGGGTGGAAGGCGCACTATCCGGCGTCACTGGACTGGAAATCGTACTGACCGGCGCCGCGCGCGACAGCCTGAAAGATCCCACCCGGCTGGCCCAGATCAAGGCCTTGCAAACCTGGCTGGAACAGCAACCTGAAATCGATCGCAGCTTTTCGCTGGTCGACGTCATGGAGGAACTGAACCGTGCCTTCAGCGGCGGAGAAGTCGGTGCGAACGCGCTGCCGACGGATCGCAAGCTGATCGAACAACTGCTGCTCATCTATGACGGCAAGGATTTGTACGAGCTGGTCAACCACGAGTTCCAGCGCGGCCGCATCACGCTCAGTCTCAACGTGCACGGCTCCAACGAAATCAGACAGGTGATCGAACGGATTCAAACGCACATCGTCGCCCATCCGATCCAGGGCGTGGCGATCGAGATGGCAGGATTCGGGCGGATCTTTACGGATCAGGAAAACCTGATCGTCAGCGGCCAGATCATGAGCTTTGCATCGGAATTCCTGCAGATTCTGCTGCTGATGGCGCTATTGTTCCGCTCCTTCCGCGGCGCACTGATCTGCCTGTTACCCAACCTGGCGCCGCTGTTCTTCGTTTTTGTCGTCATGGGTGCGGCAGACATCTCGCTCGACGTCGCCACCGTGCTGATCGCCGGCGTCATCCTCGGCATCACGGTGGACGACACCATCCATCTGTATCACGGTTATCAGCATCGGCTCCAGCACGGCATCAGCCCGGTGTTCGCCATCATCCGCAGCATGGAAAGCGCAGGCCGCGCGGTGATTGCCACAGCGGTGGTGCTGATTGCCCAGTTCAGCCTGCTGAGCCTGTCCGACTTCCGCCCCACCGCGCACTTCGGCATGCTGTGCGCGGTGGGCCTGTTTTCCGGTGAGGTATTTGAATTACTGCTGATGCCTGCCCTGCTCAGCCTGCGAATACGCAAGCCGCAGCAAGCGGTCACGGCACCGTGATTTTCAGCGCACGAAAATCGTCGTTGAACAGCTCCACTTCGTCGCCCGAAGCAAACTGCCAGCCTTCCAGGTGGCCAAAATCAATGCTGGATTTCGGATTCAGTTCAAGCTTGAAACGCTTGGCTGTCGACAAGGTGGGATTCCGCACCGCAAGCACCAGCGTCAGATAGCGATCGCTCGCATTGTTGATCACGGCAACCAGCCCCTTACCCAGCACTGATGCGCGAAAATCGACGACGACCGGCAACGCGGGTTTGGCGGATGCCGCTGCCTGGTAATCGCTTTCCTTCCAGGCCAACTGCTCTTTGAGTTGCTCGATTTCACGCAGGCTGTTGGTCAACAGGTTGCGTGTCTCGGTCAGATAGATTTCGACCTGCTGGCGGGTTTCGACTTCCTTGGCCAGGCGCCGCTTGCCTTCGTCCAGATCAACCTTGAGCATGAAGGCATACAGCACCATGCCGCATACCAACACAAACAGCACGCCATTCAGAGCGATCGAAATGATCAGCCCGCGCCGCCTTGGCAGCGTTGGATCACCCGCCTGGTTTTCCATCGTCATCCGGTGTTACGCATCCCCGCAGCAATGGCGTTGATCGAGCGCTTCAGCGGAGTGAGCCAGGTTTCCTGCTCGGACTCCCACACGCTACCGCTGCGATAGCGTTTCAGCATGCGCACCTGGATGTGGTTGATCGGGTCGATGTAGGGACGGCGGCGTGAGATCGAGAGCGCCAGCGACGGGTTTTCTTCCAGCAACGCTTCAATCTGCGCAACCTGCATGACCCCATTCACGGTGCTGATGAACTCGTCGGCAATCAAGCGATAAACCGCCATGGTGTTGGGGTGCTCGCACAGGCGCGCGTATTCCTCGGCGATTTCCATGTCGGCCTTGGTCAAGGACATCTGCACATTCGACAGCAGACTGCGGAAGAACGGCCACTCGCGGTGCATGGTCTGCAATTGCGCCAGCCCATCCGGCTGGTTGGCGATGAAGCCCGTCAAGGCGCTACCGATGCCGAACCAGGCGGGCAAGGTATGGCGCGATTGCGCCCAGCCAAACACCCAGGGAATCGCGCGGATCGAGCCGAGCGAACGGTCGGCCTTCTTGCGGTGCGACGGCCGGCTGCCAATATTGAGCAGGCCGATTTCGGTGACCGGGGTGCTTTCGTAAAAGTAATCGATGAAGCCCGGCGTGGCGATCAGCGCGCGGTAAGCGGTTTCACCTGCTGCCGCCATGTCGCGCATCCAGTCCAGATACTTTTGCGGATAACGCACTTCGCTGTGTGCCAGCGCGGTAGCGCTGGCTTTCAGCAAGCCGGTGACGCCCATGCCGATTTCATAGTTGGCCGTTTCCGGGTTGCTGTACTTGTAGTACAGCATCTCGCCCTGTTCGGTGAACTTGATTTCGCCGTTCACGGTACCGGGCGGCTGCGACAGGATGGCATCGTGAGTCGGGCCGCCACCACGTCCCACCGTGCCGCCGCGGCCGTGGAACAGGCGGCATTCGACGCCGTGCTGCTGGGTCAGCGCGATGATGGAAAGCTGAGCCTGGTAGAGATTCCAGTTCGACGCCAGCGTGCCGCCGTCCTTGCACGAGTCCGAATAGCCCAGCATGACTTCCTGATGGTTGCCGTTAGCGGTCACCAGTGCACGATAGACCTTGTTCGTCAGCAGCTGGTCGAGAATGGCCTGGCCGCGTTGCAGGTCGTCCACCGTCTCGAACAGCGGCGCAACCAGAATGCGGCAGAACCAGTCGCGACCGTTGTGGCCGCACAAGCCAACCAGGCGCGCCAGCAGCATCACTTCCATCACATGCGATGCGCTGTGCGTCATCGAAATCACGTAAGCGCCGAATACTTCGTCGCCCACTTCAGCCTGTAATTTGGCCATGCGGCGGAACACCGCGAGCGCTTCGCGCGCTTCGTCGTCGAGCGCGGCATCGTCCACCGTGATCGGGTCGATAAACCCCACCCAGGCGGCCAGGCGCGCCAGCCGCTCGGCTTCGTCGGCGCCGGCATAATCGAACTCGGGGTCGATCTGCTGCAATACCGCAGTGACGGTGCGCGTATGCACGGTCGATTCCTGGCGGATATCGAGCTGCAGCAAATGAAAGCCAAAGCTTTCGACCAGCCGGATCAGCGCCTGTAAATCCTGCTGGGCCACGATGCGGTCGCCATGACTGACCAGCGAATCGCGCAACAAATACAAATCGGCGAGGAAAGCCGCTGCGTTCTCATAGGCCAGGTGCGACGTGAAACTCGGCACATCGGCCAGGCACTGGTGAACGTAGGACAAATTGGCATCGAGCCGCGCCAGCATCATCGCCGCCATGCGGCGGTAGGGCTCGCGGCTGTATATCTGCACGGCGGTGCCGCGAAACACCTGCTCGCCAAACTCGGCCTCGTATTCGCCCAGCCGGGCCATGAACTGCCCGGACGGCGCGCACCAGTCGCTGCTGTGGGTGAGCGTCTGCCGCAGTTCCAGCACACGCGCACGATATTCGTCGAGTGCGGCCTGCATCTGCGTATGCACCGTCCACTCGGTGACATCTGCCGTGACAAAGGGATTGCCATCGCGATCGCCGCCGATCCACGAACCAAAACGGATGAAGCTCGGCACATTGATCGGCGCGACCCCATCGGCATTCACGCCGTAGTGCTTGCGCAGCGCCTTTTCGAAAAACAGATAGGCCTTCGGCACCGCTTCGAACAGGCTTTCGCGCACGTAATACAGGCCGTTGCGCACTTCGTCGCGCACTTCGAGCTTGGCGCTGCGCAATTCGTCGGTACGCCACATCACCTGAATTTCAGCGACCAGCTGCGACTCCAGTTCACGCTGGTCGTTCACTCCAAGCATCGGGCTGTACAGCTGGTCGCAAATCAGGAATACCCGGCGCATGCCTTCCATCACCGCGCGGCGGCGCGCTTCGGTTGGATGGGCGGTGAACACCGGTGCGTAATGCAGGCGGTTGACCATGTCCTGCAAGGCGTCCAGCGGCAAGCCTTGGGTTTTGAGGTCGGCCAGGGTGCGGTCGAACGAGCCTTCCCACAACGGCATGCCATGCGACAGCATGCGGCGGCGATTGCGGTGGGCAAAACTTTCTTCCGCCACGTTGACCAGCTTGAAATAGCTGTTAAAAGCCCGCACCACCAGTTCGACCTTGCCGGCCGGCATGGCGTCGATCATCGTCATCAACTCGGTACGGCGTTGCTGGTCTTCCTGCTGTTGCAGCTCGGCAAACCCGCGCCGCAGGGTTTCCACCGCCTCGTACACATCTTCACCCGCAAACTGCAACAGCACCTGGCCGAGCAGGGTGCCCAGCAGTTTGACCTGCGCGCGCAGGTGGTCATCAGTCAAAAGGTTTTCAGGTGCGTTCATGAACAGTCGATTCAATTGAGTAAGGCGAGACGGGCTGGCAGTGGCAGCCAGCCCCGGATTTTCGCATAGTCGGCGCGCATCACCCAACCGCGTGCCGCGCGTTGCGGAACATCCGCAGCCAGGGGCTGGCATGCGTCATTCCAGCTGGCTTCCATGACAATTGAGCAGCACGGAACACGCGCTCGGGATGTGGCATCAGGATGCTGAAGCGGCCATCCTGCGTAGTGAAGCCGGTTAGTCCGCCCGCCGAGCCGTTGGGGTTCAACGGATAGATTTCGGTCGGCGCGCCATGGTGATCGACATAGCGCACGCTGGCGAGCGCCTGCGCGGCGTGGGCAGGGTCGCGGAAAACCGCGCGCCCTTCGCCGTGCGACACCGCGATCGGCATCATCGAACCGGCCATCCCGGCAAAGAATATCGACGGCGACGCCATCACTTCAACCTGGGCGAAACGCGCCTCGAACTGTTCGGACAGATTGCGCTCGAAACGCGGCCAGGCGTCAGCGCCGGGGATCAACTCGTGCAACTGGCTCATCATTTGGCAGCCATTGCAGACGCCCAGGGCGAAGCTGTCCGCTCGTTGGAAAAACGCGGCGAACTGGTCACGCGCACGCGAATTGAACAGGATGGATTTGGCCCAGCCGCCGCCGGCGCCCAGCACGTCGCCGTAGCTGAAGCCGCCACACGCGGCCAAACCGGTGAAGTCATCCAGGCTCACGCGGCCGCCGAGGATATCGCTCATGTGCACGTCAACTGCCGTAAAGCCCGCAGCATCAAATGCTGCAGCCATTTCGACCTGGCCGTTGACGCCCTGTTCGCGCAGCACCGCCACCCGCGGGCGTTTGCTGCTCGCGATGAACGGCGCCGCGATATCGGCCTCGGCATCGAAACTCAAGCTAAAACACAGCCCCGGATCGGCTGCATCCGCCTGCGCGGCAAACTCCTGTTCAACGCACGCGGGGTTGTCGCGCAGCTTCGCCATTTCGTAACTGGTGCGCGCCCAGGCGCTTTGCAGATCGGTGCGTGCCACGTCGAAGAAAGCCTGGCCGCCGCGCTGGATGCGCAGACGATCGTGTGCATTGATCTGGCCAATCACATGAAACTCACCGCGCAATTCGGCCGCCATGAAGGCCTCCATCACCGCCTGCGTGTCATTGCGTCGCACCTGCATCACTGCGCCCGCCTCCTCGTTGAACAGCACATTGAAAATGCGCTGCGAGACATCGCTTTCAGTGAGCAATCCAGGTTCAGGCAAGCCCTCGTCTTCGACTTCATGGCGAATCTGTTCCAGGCACAGCTCGTCCACATCCAGATCCAGCCCGCAATGCCCGGCAAACGCCATTTCGGCCAGGGTGACAAACAGGCCGCCATCGCTGCGGTCGTGATACGCCAGCAGTTTGCCGCCCGCGTTCAAACTCTGCACCGTGTCAAAGAACGCACTCAGCGTCTTGGCGTGCGGCGCATCGGGGCAGCGGTCGCCCACCTGCTTGTAGGCTTGGGCAAAGCTCGATGCACCCAACCGGTTTTTACCCAGGCCGAGATCGATCAGAATCAGATCGGTGTCGCCGCAATCCGTGCGCAACTGCGGTGTCAGGTGTTGCGTCGCATCGGGCGTGTTGGCAAAGGCCGAAATCACCAGCGAAATCGGCGAGGTCACGGCCTTTTTCTCGCCGTCGGCCTCCCACACCGTTTTCATGCTCATCGAATCCTTGCCGACCGGAATGGAGATACCCAACGCCTGGCAATACTTCGACACTGCGGCCACGGTATCGAACAGTGCCGCGTCTTCACCCGGATGGCCGGCGGGCGCCATCCAGTTGGCCGACAGCTTCACCTGGTTCAGCCCATCGACCCGCGCAGCGGCGAGGTTGGTAATCGCCTCGACTATCGCCATGCGCCCCGACGCGGGGGCGTCGATCAGCGCAAGCGGCGCTTTCTCGCCAATCGAAAACACCTCGCCCTGCGTGGTCTGGTAGCCCGCCAGCGTGATCGCGCAATCCGCGACCGGAACCTGCCACGGACCCACACATTGATCGCGTGCAGTGAGGCCGCCGACGCTGCGGTCGCCGATGGAAACGAGGAACATTTTCGACGCCACGCCGGGCAACGCCAGCACCCGATAGACCGCGTCCTTGACCTCGATGCCGTCGAGCACCAGCGGTGCAAGCGTGGCGGATTGATGCACCACGTCGCGCGTCATTTTCGGCGGCTTGCCGAGGATCACATCGAGCGAAATATCCACCGGCGCATTCTGGAAATGACCGTCGCTCACCAGCAGGTGGTTGTCGTCGACCGCTTCGCCCAGCACGGCAAACGGGCAGCGCTCACGTTCGCACATCGCCTGGAACTCACCGATGCGCGCCGGCGGAATCGCCAGCACATAGCGCTCCTGCGCCTCGTTGCACCATATCTCGCGCGGCGACATGCCGGACTCTTCCGACGGCACGGCGCGCAATTCGAAACGGCCGCCCTTGCCGCCACCATGCACAAGCTCGGGCAGCGCGTTCGACAAACCACCGGCGCCGACGTCATGGATCGACAGGATGGGATTGTTCTCGCCAAGCTGCCAGCAACGGTCGATGACTTCCTGCGCGCGCCGCTCCATCTCGGGATTGCCGCGCTGCACCGAATCGAAATCCAGATTAGCCGCGTTGCTGCCGGTGTCCATGCTGGACGCCGCGCCGCCGCCGAGACCGATCAACATGCCGGGGCCGCCCAACTGGATCAGCAGCGTGCCGGTCGGCAGCATTTTCTTCTCCACATGGTCGGCGCGGATGCTGCCGACCCCGCCCGCCAGCATGATGGGCTTGTGGTAGCCGCGCCGCTGTCCGCCGACGGTTTCTTCAAAGGTGCGGAAATAGCCCGCCAGGTTGGGGCGGCCGAATTCGTTGTTGAATGCCGCCGCGCCGATCGGCCCTTCGAGCATGATCGCCAAGGGCGTGACGATGCGTTCGGGCTTGCCATACGCAGCGCTTTCCCACGGCTGGGGAAAGTCTGGAAGATTCAGGTTCGACACGGAAAATCCGCACAGGCCGGCCTTGGGTTTGGAGCCGGTGCCGGTCGCGCCCTCGTCACGGATTTCGCCGCCGCTGCCGGTGGCCGCGCCGGCAAACGGCGAAATCGCCGTCGGATGGTTGTGCGTTTCCACCTTCATCAACACATGGGTGAGTTCGCTGCTGTAGGCATAGCTGCCGTCGGCACGCGGATAGAAACGATCGATCTGCGCGCCTTCGATGACGGAGGAGTTGTCCGAATACGCCACCACCGTGCCCGCCGGGTGGGCCGCATGGGTATCGCGGATCATGCCGAACAGCGACTTGTCCTGCGCCGTGCCATTGATCACCCATGAAGCATTGAAAATCTTGTGGCGGCAGTGCTCGGAATTGGCCTGCGCGAACATCATCAGCTCGACATCGGTGGGGTTGCGCCCGAGGCGGATGAAGTTGTCGACCAGGTAATCCAGTTCATCGTCCGACAGCGCCAGCCCCAGGCTCCGATTGGCGGCTTCCAGCGCGGCGCGGCCGCCGGCGATGACATCGACTGCGGTCAGCTCACGCGGCGGCACGTGCTGGAACAAGGCTTTCGCCTCATCCAGCGTGGCCAACACGGTTTCCGTCATGCGGTCGTGCAGCAGCGGCAACAGGGCCATCAGCGCCGGCTCCGGCAAGGCCATGCCCTGCGGATCGCACACGCGGTACGCCACTCCGCGCTCGATGCGGTGCAATTGGGCGAGTCCGCTGTTTTTAAGGATATCCGTCGCCTTGGACGACCAAGGTGAAATCGTGCCGAGACGCGGCGTCACCACACACTGCACGGCATCCGCAGCGGGGGTGTCAGTTGGCGTGCCGTAATCCAGTGCCTGACTCAGCTGCTGCAGGGCGACTGCGTCCAGTTCGCTATCGATCTCCAGAAAATGCCAGTAACGCGCCGACAACTCGCCCAATGCAACCCCCATCCGGGCGGCCTCCTGGCGAATTTTTTCGAGTCGGAAAGTGGACAGCGCAGAACTGCCGGGGAGTGAAACAATAGAAGACATGAGCGTCTTTGCAAATGGGCAAAGACGCTATTTTAGCTGATCGACGTGCCCTCTCAGACAGGCTTGTTGGCGAGGGCGGACTGCTTTTGCCAGACTTCAAGGCAATCCAGTCCGCAAAAATGGTGGACGTAATCCTGCGCGTCACTCAATGCAACCGAGTCTGCGGGCACCCCCTTCAAACAGACTTCACAGCTAAATACCGTGCACGCCTCCTCGTCGGAACATTGCATCAGCAGCCCTCCAGCCGGGGTGCGATGACGGGTATCCATTTGACCCTCCTCACGACATCGAAACACTACTTACCAGTGTAGGCTTACCACCCAAGCTTTCAAGTCATGCTGAAGTCGCAGCTGCGGTTCAGCACATCCGTTTTTTCAGATATGCGCCGAATTCTTCGCTGACTTCAGCGTGCTTCAGCGCATATTCCACCGTCGCCTGCAGATAACCGAGCTTGCTGCCGCAGTCGTAGCGAATGCCATCGAACGCGTAGGCCAGCACCTGCTGCTCTTTGAGCAAGCCGGCGATGGCGTCGGTCAGTTGCAGTTCACCGCCCGCACCGGGTTTGAGCTGCTGGATGTGGTGAAAAATACGCGGCGTGAGGATATAGCGCCCGACTACGCCCAGGTTGGACGGCGCGTCTTCGGGTTTGGGCTTTTCGACAATGGCATTGACGCGCGACACACGCTCAGCCATCGGCGTGGCATCCACGATGCCGTAGGACGCCGTTTCTTCGGGCGCCACGGTCTGCACGCCAAGCACCGAGCATTGGTAATAGCCGTATTGATCGACCATCTGCTTCATCACCGGCGGATTGCCGTCGATCAGGTCATCGGCCAGGATGACCGCAAACGGCTCGTTTCCCACCACTGGCTGCGCACATAACACGGCATGTCCCAAGCCCAGGGCTTCAGCCTGGCGGATATAAATGAAGTTGACACCCGCCGGACGAATCGATTGCACCAGTTCAAGCACGCGTTTTTTGCCACGCGCCTCGAGCTCGGTCTCCAGTTCGTAGGCCTTGTCGAAATGATCCTCAACCGTGCGCTTGGTGCGGCTGCTGATGAAAATGATGTCGGTGATACCCGCGTCCATCGCTTCTTCAACGGCATACTGGATCAGCGGCTTGTCGACGATGGGCAGCATTTCCTTGGGGCTGGCCTTGGTGGCCGGCAAAAAACGCGTGCCCAAACCGGCGACGGGAAATACGGCTTTTCTGACTGTTTGCATGGCTCTTCCTTATTGGTTCTTGGTTCTATAAATTCAATATCTGTTGCCCGGAGGCGTCATTCGGAGCAAGCAAGGCCAGCAAGCCGGCCTCATCAAGGATGGTCACGCCCAGTTCACGCGCCTTCTCCAGCTTGCTGCCCGCTTCTGCGCCCGCCACCACGTAATCCGTCTTCTTCGACACGGAGCCTGCCACTTTCCCCCCCGCAGCCTCGATCCTGTCTTTCGCCGCATCGCGCGCCAGCGTCGGCAAGGTGCCTGTCAGCACCAGCGTCTTGCCTGCCAGACTACCGGCCGATCGTTGCAGGCCGGTTGATTCTGCCCAATACACCCCGGCGCCACGCAGCGTGGCGATCACCTCCCGGTTATGCGGCTCCGCAAAAAACTGCAGGATGGACTGCGCGACGATCGGCCCGACATCGCGTACGGCCAGCAAATCGGCTTCGCTTGCAGCCATCAGTTTGTCCAGCCCACCGAAATACCGCGCCAGATCCTTGGCGGTAGTCTCCCCGACGTTACGGATACCCAGGGCAAAAATAAAGCGCGCCAACGTGGTGGCCTTGCTGGTTTCGATGGCAGCAAGCAGATTGGCCGCCGATTTTTCAGCCATGCGATCCAGCCCGGCGAGCGTGTCCAGGCTCAGGCCGTACACATCGGCGGGGGTGTGCAGCAAACCGCGGTCAACCAGCTGATCGACCAGCTTGTCGCCCAGGCCCTCGATATCCATCGCGCGGCGGCCGGCAAAATGCAGCAGCGCCTGTTTGCGCTGCGCCGGACACACCAGTCCACCGGTGCAGCGCGCTGCCGCCTCGCCCTCGAGCCGCACCACGTGCGAGCCACACTCCGGACAGAGGGGACAGGTTTGCAGGATATTGAAGCGCGGCGGCGCGGGTTGCGGACGCCGTTCCAGCACCGATGCAACGACTTCCGGAATCACGTCACCCGCGCGCCGCACGATGACGGTGTCGCCCACGCGCACATCCTTGCGGTCGATCTCGTCCTGGTTGTGCAGCGTGGCGTTGGTCACGGTCACCCCGCCTACAAACACCGGCGCCAGCCGCGCGACCGGCGTCAATTTGCCGGTGCGCCCCACCTGTACGTCGATGCCGAGCACCGTGGTGAGCGCTTCCTGCGCCGGATATTTATGCGCCACCGCCCAGCGCGGCTCGCGCGTAACAAAGCCCAACTGGCGCTGCAAGTCGAAGCGGTTGACTTTGTACACCACGCCGTCGATGTCGAACGGCAGTTGGTCGCGGCGGGCAGCGATGTCATCGTGAAACGCAATCAGCGCCGCTGCACCCTGTCCGATGATGCGCTCGCTGCATACCGGCACCCCCATTTTCTCCAGCGCCGCCAGCGTGTCGCTGTGCGTATCGGGCGCCGCGCTCCAGCCCTGAATCTCGCCCAAACCATAGGCAAAAAACGATAGGGGGCGTTGCGCTGCGAGTTTGGGGTCGAGCTGGCGAATGCTGCCTGCCGCGCCGTTGCGCGGATTCACCAGCGTGGCTTTGCCCGCATCGCGCTGCCTGGCGTTATAGCGCTCGAAATCATCGCGGCGCATGAACACCTCGCCGCGGACTTCCAGCACAGCAGGCGCTGGATCGGCGCTCAGGCGCAGGGGAATGGCGTGCACGGTGCGGATGTTCTGCGTGACATCCTCGCCGGTTTCGCCATCACCACGCGTAGCGGCCTGCATCAGCACGCCGTGTTCGTAGCGCAGGTTGATCGCAAAGCCGTCGAATTTCAGCTCGGCCGCATATTCGACCGGCAGATCGGATTCGCCGAATCCCAACTCCTTGCGTACCCGCGCATCGAAGGCCTGTGCGCCGCTCGCTTCGGTATCGGTTTCGGTGCGGATCGACAACATGGGCACGACATGACGCACCTTCGGAAAACCGTCGAGTGGCTTGCCGCCCACGCGCTGGGTCGGTGAGTCGGGTGTGACAAGCTCAGGGTTCTCGGCTTCGAGCGCCTGCAATTCGCGAAACAGACTATCGTATTCCGCGTCGGGAATCGTCGGCTGATCGAGTACGTAGTAAGCGTGGTTGTGACGTTCGACTTCCTGGCGCAGCGCGCTCAAGCGCGCCCGAACGTCTGCCGACGACATCAGGAAAACAGACGCAGCGCTCGCCGGGAACCGGATGGAACGCCGCGCGCTTCCATGCGCTCGTAGATGTGCAACAGTTGCATGCGGATTTTTTCAATACCGGTATCGGTCAGCGGACGCAGGTTGTCGTCCACCAGTATCCCGCCGACTTCATTGGCGAGCTTGCGCCCAAACGCCACCATGCCGTCAAACACTTTCAGGCCATCGGGTACGCGCGGCACATCGAATTGCAGCGTTACGCCCTGCGAGGTTTGTCCCTCGATCACTTCGTTGCTGAACGGCTCGGCATCGTGGTTGCACAAGGCATAGAGCTGCTCGCTGCGGCTGTCGAGCAGCTGGAATACGCCATCCATTCCCAGCACCATGCCGCAGCTTTCGGCCTCGCGCACTATGCGCGTCAGGTTCACCGCCGCTTCGCCACGCGCCACTACATTCAAACCGATCAGGACATCGACATCGACGCAGAAACGGTCGATCGCCTGCGCACGCTCAAGCGCTTCAACCACATCATCACAGGCGACACGCATGCCGAGCATCTGCGCCGTTGCTTGCATCAGTTCACACAGCGACGTGAGCTGTTCCTCCAGCACCGCGCCATTGCGGTCGGCGAGCTGCATGGTGACCACCACTTGCTGATAATGTATATCGCGCCAGGGCTGGACTTCCTCCCATTGCGTCGCACCCACCGGCACGCCTGCCCAGCGCACCGTTTTGCCCAGGGTACGGGTATGCGTGAAAGCATCGGCCAGCGCATTGGCCTGTACCCCCTCGCTGCCCAAACGAATGCGGTATTCGATCAGTTCGTCATAGGGGGCAACGGGTGCCGCAGCGGGTGGGCTGGCCGGGTTCGCCTGAACCGCCGCAGTGGGTCGCATGGCGTGCGCCATGTCGTCAGAAGCAGCGCGCAACGCACCCGCCTGCGGCTGGCTGATTTCAATGTGCAAATGCGGCTCATTGATTTCGGCGATGTCATCCACGCCATCCGCATCGAATGCAGGTTCGACCCGGTTGTGCGTATCGCGCAGCCCGGCGACAGCGTCGGTGCGCATCAATACATCCGCCACCGGCGTCTGAAAAGCGGCATCCGCCTGGTTGCGGAAGCGCCGCTCCTGAAACCAGTTAAACACCAGCACCAGCACCACGATGGCCGCGCCGATCACCAACAAGCTGACTTGCAAATCACTCATGCGTTTTTCCAGACTGAACGGAATGGGCTGGCACGATGCGGACGAACCACTCGTCCGCAGCAATCATGCCCAATTCATTGCGCGCACGCTCTTCAATCGCGTCGCGCCCTTGTTTGAGGTCGCCAAGCTCAGCCAGCAAACCATCATTGCGCGCTTGCAGGCGCTGATTCAATGCCTGCTGGATGTCGACTTCCCGAGCACGCTCCCGCACGCTCAGCCAGCCCCCCTCTCCCAACCACAGCGGGTATTGCAACAATACGGTGGCGGCAGCCAGCGTCCACGTCAGCCCCTGGACGCGTAATCGCGCGGCAAAGCCACCCGTGCTGAACTTAGCCGCGCTGGCGGAACGCATCACGTCCGGGATAGCTCGCCGTGTCGCCGAGTTCTTCCTCGATGCGCAGCAGCTGGTTGTATTTGGCCATGCGGTCGGAACGCGACAGCGAACCGGTCTTGATCTGGCGCGCGTTGGTCGCCACCGCCAGATCGGCAATTGTGGTGTCTTCGGTTTCGCCCGAGCGGTGTGAAATCACCGAGGTGTAACCCGCCTGCTTGGCCATCTCGATCGCCTGGAAGGTTTCCGACAGGGTGCCGATCTGGTTGACCTTGATCAGGATCGAATTGGCGATATTCTTTTCGATGCCTTCCTTCAGGATTTTGGCGTTGGTGACGAACAGGTCGTCGCCCACCAGTTGCACACGCTTGCCGAGCTTTTCGGTGTGAATTTTCCAGCCATCCCAATCGCCTTCGGCCATGCCGTCTTCGATGCTGATGAGCGGATATTTGTCGCACCATGCCGCCAGATAATCGGTGAACTGCGCCGAGCTCAGTTTCAGGCCTTCGGATTCGAGATGGTAGAGGCCGTCCTTGTAAAACTCGGACGCCGCGCAGTCGACGCCAATCGCCACATCGATACCGGGTTGCAGGCCGGCTTTTTCGATCGCCTGTACGATCAGTTTCAGCGCCGCCTCGTGCGATTCGAGGTTGGGTGCGAAGCCGCCTTCGTCGCCCACGGTCGTCGCCATGCCAGCGTCGTCGAGCAGTTGCTTCAGCGCATGGAAGACTTCGGCGCCGTAGCGCAGGGCTTCGCGGAAGCTCGGCGCGCCGACCGGAATGATCATGAATTCCTGCATGTCGATGTTGTTGTTGGCGTGCGCGCCGCCGTTGATGATGTTCATCATCGGCACCGGCAATTGCATCGGCGCAGCACCGCCGAGATAGCGGTACAGCGGCAGCCCGGCCTGTTCGGCGGCGGCGCGCGCGCAGGCCATGGACACCGCCAGCATCGCATTGGCGCCCAGACGCGATTTGTTCTCGGTGCCGTCGAGGTCGATCATGGTCTGGTCGATGAAGGCCTGGTCTTCGACGTCCAGCCCGATGATCGCCTCGCAGATTTCGGTGTTGACGTGCTCGACGGCCTTCAATACGCCCTTGCCGAGGTAACGCGACTTGTCGCCGTCGCGCAGCTCGATCGCTTCGCGGCTGCCGGTCGATGCGCCCGACGGCACGGCGGCACGCCCGAGCACGCCGGACTCCAGCAGCACATCGGCTTCAACAGTGGGATTGCCACGGGAATCCAGAATTTCCCGGGCGATGACATCAATAATTGCGCTCAATTCATTTCCTTAAATATTGCGTTTAACGGGGATGAGAGTCGAAGTGGAAAATCCCCCAAGCTCACTCGATCTCCCCGCTCACTCCGCCATCAATTTGCGTTCAATAAACCCGCGCTGTTTGACCAGCACGTCGATTTCCTTCAAGGTTTCCAGCAATTCTTTCATCATGTCGAGCGGCCAGGCGTTGGGGCCGTCAGACAGCGCACAGACAGGGTTCGGATGCGTCTCAGCAAACACCCCGGCCACGCCAACCGCCACGGCCGCACGCGCCAGCACTGGAACGAATTCACGTTGACCACCACTGGTCGTCCCCTGCCCGCCCGGCTGCTGCACCGAATGCGTAGCGTCGAACACCACCGGGCATTGCGTCGCGCGCATGATCGCCAGGCTGCGCATGTCTGACACCAGCGTGTTGTAGCCAAAGCTCACGCCGCGTTCGCACACCATGATCTGCTCGTTGCCGACCGCGCGCGCCTTGTCGACGACGTTCTGCATATCCCAGGGCGCCAGAAACTGGCCCTTCTTGATGTTGACCGGCAAGCCGGCGCGCGCAACGTTCTGGATGAAATTAGTCTGGCGGCACAAAAACGCGGGCGTTTGCAGCACGTCCACCACCGCTGCAACCTCATTCAGCGGCGTGTCTTCGTGCACGTCGGTCAACACCGGCACGCCAATTCTGGCTTTCACTTCGGACAGGATACGCAGGCCCTCTTCGACCCCCAGCCCGCGAAACGACTGGGTTGACGAACGATTGGCCTTGTCGAACGAAGACTTGTAGATGAAGGGGATGTTCAGCGCTGCGCACATTTCCTTCAACGCACCGGCCGTATCCATCGCCAGTTGCTCGGACTCGATCACGCAGGGGCCGGCAATCAGGAACAAGGGCTGATCGATACCCGCTTCAAAATGACAGAGTTTCATGCGTGCTCCTGTTGCTGCGCGGGCGCAGCTTTAACCGTGGCCTGATACGCCAGCGCGGCCTGGACGAACGCAATGAACAGCGGATGGCCGGTGCGCGGGTTGCTGGTGAACTCGGGGTGGAACTGGCAACCGACGAACCAGGGGTGCACCGCTTTCGGCAACTCGACCATTTCGCACAGATCGGTGCCCGGTGCGCGGCCAGCCACCACCAGGCCTTTCGCCTCAAGCTCGGCCAACAGCGTGTTGTTCACTTCATAACGGTGGCGATGGCGTTCGGTAATGCTGGCTGCGCCATACACTTCGCGCGCCAGCGTGCCGTCCTTCAGCAGACAAGGCTGACCACCCAAACGCATGGTGCCGCCCAAATCGGACTGCTCGCTACGCGTTTCGATCTGGCCGCCGCGATCCAGCCATTCGGTGATGAGGCCGATGACCGGATGCGTGGTGGCCGCATCGAATTCGGTGGAATGGGCGTCGGTCATGCCCGCGACATCGCGCGCATATTCGACCACTGCGAGTTGCATGCCCAGACAGATGCCGAGATACGGCACCTTGTTTTCGCGCGCGTAGCGGATCGCGGCAATCTTGCCTTCGACGCCGCGCTTGCCGAAGCCGCCGGGCACCAGAATCGCGTCCATCCCCTTCAGGCTGTCGATGCCGGATTGCTCGATCTGCTCGGAATCGATGTAGTGAATTTTCACCTTGCTGAGGGTATGCATGCCGGCATGGATCATCGATTCCGACAATGATTTGTAGGATTCGGTGAGGTCAACATACTTGCCGACGAAAGCGATATTGACGGTGTGCTTGGGGTGCTCCAGTGCGTTGACCAGCTTTTTCCATATGGTCAGATCGGCCGCGCGCGCCAGGATTTTCAGCTTGTGGCAGACGATTTCATCCAGCATCTGGTCGTGCAGCATCGCCGGAATCTTGTAGATCGAATCGGAATCCAGCATCTGAATTACCGCTTCGGGCCGCACGTTGGTGAACAACGCAATCTTGCGGCGCTCTTCGACCGGGACTTCACGGTCGGCGCGGCACAGCAGGATGTCGGGCTGAATACCGATTTCGCGCAGCTCTTTTACGGAATGCTGGGTCGGTTTGGTTTTCAGTTCACCCGCAGTCGGGATATAGGGCAGCAGCGTGAGATGAATGAAGCAGGTATTTTCCGGGCCGTCTTCGAAACCCATCTGGCGGATCGCTTCAAGAAACGGCAGCGATTCGATGTCGCCCACCGTACCGCCGATTTCGACCATCGCCACATCCGCGCCTTCCGCGCCTGCGCGGATCGAAGCCTTGATCTCATCGGTGATGTGTGGAATGACCTGAACCGTCCCGCCGAGATAATCGCCGCGCCGTTCCTTGTCGATCACCGACTTGTAAATCTGGCCGGTGGTGAAGTTGTTGCGCTTGCCCATCTTCGCGCTGGAAAAGCGCTCGTAATGGCCCAGATCAAGGTCGGTTTCCGCGCCATCGTCGGTCACGAACACCTCGCCGTGCTGAAACGGGCTCATGGTGCCGGGGTCGACGTTGATGTACGGGTCAAGCTTTAACAGGGTGACACGTATGCCGCTCTATTAGAGCAGCTCAGCGAGTGAGGCGGAGGCGATCCCTTTCCCGAGGGAAGAAACCACCCCACCAGTGACAAACACATACTTCGTCATTTTATAAGCGGGGGCGTGGTGATGACGGATTCTACTCCATCACCCGTGATGGCTCAATGACGATACAGCGGCAGTATCGTTGGGGCTTGCGTGTATCTACATAAAAACCCTATAAATCATCGCGCCTGAGCCAGACGCTGCCAGGTTGCCACCACCGTGTCCGGATTGAGCGAGATCGAGCCGATTCCCTGTGCCACCAGCCAGTCGGCCAGATCGGGATGGTCGCTCGGCCCCTGGCCGCAGATGCCGATGTATTTGCCGTGCCGGTTGCACGCGGCGATCGCCTCGGCCAGCAGTTTTTTCACCGCTGGATTGCGTTCGTCGAAACCGCCGGCGACCAGGCCGGAATCGCGGTCGATGCCCAAAGTCAGCTGGGTCAGGTCGTTGCTGCCAATCGAAAAGCCGTCGACGTAGTGCAGGAAATCGTCAGCCAGCAGCACATTGGAGGGTATCTCGCACATCATGATCAAGCGCAGGCCGCTGTCGCCACGCTTGAGGCCGTTGGCTGCCAGCAGTTCGACCACCGTCGCGCATTCTTCCAGCGTGCGCACGAAGGGAATCATCACCTCGATGTTGCTCAGCCCCAACGCCTCGCGCACTTTCTTCAGCGCGCGGCATTCCAGCTCGAACGCCGGGCGGAACAGCGCTGACACGTAGCGTGCCGCGCCGCGCAACCCCAGCATGGGGTTTTCTTCCTTCGGCTCGTAGCGCTCGCCACCCAGCAGGTTGGCGTATTCGTTGGACTTGAAATCGGACAGCCGCACGATCACCGGTTTGGGCCAGAACGCAGCTGCCAGTGTGGCGATGCCTTCGGCCAGCTTGTCCACGTAAAACGACACCGGATCGGCGTAGCCCGAAATACGCAGATCGATTTCGTCGCGCAGGGCGGGCGGCAGGCGCGCGTATTCCAGCAGTGCCAGCGGATGGATGCCGATCATGCGCGCAATGATGAATTCCAGCCGTGCCAGACCGACTCCATGATTGGGAATCTGCGCAAATTCAAAGGCACGCTCGGGATTGCCGACGTTCATCATCAGCTTCACCGGCGGCTCCGGCAGCGTCCCGCTCGCCAACGTCTCCACCGAAAACGCCAGCTTGCCCGCGTACACCGTGCCGGTGTCGCCCTCGGCGCACGACACCGTCACCGTTTCGCCGTCTTTCAGCACCGTGGTGGCCTCGCCAGTTCCCACCACGGCGGGAATGCCGAGTTCGCGCGCCACGATCGCTGCGTGACAAGTGCGTCCGCCGCGATTGGTGACGATCGCCGCCGCGCGTTTCATCACCGGCTCCCAGTCGGGATCGGTCATGTCGGTGACCAGGATATCGCCCGGCTGCACCCGGTTCATTTCCGCCGGGCTGGCAATCAGCCGCACTTCACCCGCGCCGATTTTCTGGCCGATGGCACGGCCGCTGATGCGCACTTCGCCGCTCGCTTCCAGCACGTAGCGCTCGCTACTGCCATTCGCGCGTGTCTTCACCGTTTCCGGGCGCGCCTGCACGATAAACAGCTCGCCGGTCTCGCCATCCTTCGCCCACTCGACGTCCATCGGACGACCATAGTGTTTTTCAATCGCGACGGCCTGGCGTGCCAGCTCCAGCACCTCGGCATCGGTCAGCGAAAACCGCCGGCGCAGCTCGGCCGGCGTGTCCTCGATTACAGTTGCGCCATCGCGCCACACCATGCGGACAGCCTTCTCGCCCAGCTCGCGTCGCACCACCGCAGGAAACCCCTCTGCCAGTTTGGGCTTGTGGACATAGAACTCGTCCGGATTGACCGAACCCTGCACCACCGTTTCGCCCAGACCGTACGCTGCGGTAATGAACACCACGTCACGGAACCCCGATTCGGTGTCGAGCGTGAACAGCACACCCGAACACGCGATATCGGAACGCACCATG
>JAAPAA010000049.1 GCA_012274165.1 Thiobacillaceae bacterium | reverse complement strand
TCCGAGTATTGCTCGGACATGATGGATTTTGCCGTCATCCACCAGAGTGATGTGGGTCGAACCGCGAGGTAACGTTTGGTCATCCAGTTCCAAGCGAGCAATGCCGCGGCAAACCCCACTATGATTTTCAACGGACAACTCATACCGCGTCGTGTGGTGGCGAAATGCAATCTCGAAATTTTGCCACGCGCGGGGCATGCAGGGATCGAGCCGCATCGTGGCGCCCTCCATGGTAAATCCCAAAATAGATTCGAGACCTGCCCGATACATCCATCCGGCCGAGCCAGTGTACCAGGTCCAGCCGCCCCGCCCCACGTGGGGCGCAACCGAGTACACATCCGCACAAGCCACATACGGCTCTACTTTGTAGCATTGAGTGGCGGCCCAAGTGCGAGCGTGGTTGATAGGATTGAGCAGCGAAAACAACTCGGCCGCCTTGTCCCCATCGCCAAGTTTGGCGAATGCTTGAACCGACCAGGCAGCAGCGTGCGTGTATTGACCGCCATTCTCCCGGATTCCCGGCGGATAGCCCTTGATGTAACCGGGGTCCAGCGCGGTTTGATCGAAGGGCGGCGTAAACAGCAGAGCCAGTCGGTCATCACGCAAGATGAGATTGTCGTCGACCGCCGCCATGGCGCGCGCAGCCCGCGCCGGGTCTGCCGCGCCGGAGATCACTCCCCAGGATTGAGCGATGGAGTCTATGCGGCACTCGCTGCTCGATGCTGATCCAAGCGGGGTTCCATCATCAAAATAGCCGCGGCGATACCAGTCGCCATCCCAACCGTCTCGCTCAAGCGCGTCGCGCAGCGCCGTCGCGTGCTGCCGCCATGATGCTGCGCGATCGTGCTGCCCCCGTTGGTCCGCGAACGCGACGAAATTCCCGATGGTGGCGTGAAGAAACCAACCCAGCCAAATGCTTTCGCCCTGTCCGCCCGCGCCGACCCGGTTCAATCCATCGTTCCAGTCTCCCCCGCCGATCAGCGGGAGACCATGGCGTCCGAGCGTAAGGCTGCGATCGAGACCGCGAGCGCAATGTTCGAACAGCGTAGCCCGCTCATCCGAGGGCATCGGCTGAAAAAACGCATCCTGCTCGTTAGGCGCGAGGGTCATTCCATCGAGAAACGCAATTTCCTCGTCGAGGACAGCGAGATCGCCAGTCGCCGTCACATATTGTGCCGTTGCGTAGGGCAACCAAAGAAAATCATCGGAAACGCGCGTGCGAATGCCCTTGCCCGACGACGGCAACCACCAGTGTTGAACGTCGCCCTCGGCAAACTGTCGTGCCGCTGCACGCAGCAGATGCTCCCGTGTCAGCCCCGGCTGCGACAAGCAGAGTGCCATCCCATCTTGCAACTGGTCGCGGAAGCCATAAGCACCGCTTGCCTGGTAGAAGCCCGATCGGGCCCATAATCGGCAGACGATCGTTTGATATAGAAGCCAGCGGTTCATCAGGATGTCCATCGCACGATCGGGCGTGCGCACCTGGACCGCGCCCAGCGCATGGTCCCAGTACTCAATCACGTCACGGAAAACCTGGTCAAGATTAGCCGTGCGATATCGCAGGATCAGAGATTGCGCCTCCGCTCCCGTCGCTGCATCGCCCAGCAGGAATGTGATTTCAGCTTCACCGTTTGCCGGGATTTCAATCGCGGTTTGCAGGACGCCGCATGGATCAAGGCCGGCGCCAACCCGGTTAGACAACGGTTTGCGATCTGCGAGCGCCGCTGGCATGGCAAACGTGCCATTGCGACCAATGAACTCCGTGCGATCCCCGGACCATGACTGCTGTCGGCCAACCAAATCCGCAAAGGCCACACGGGAACCAAATTCCATGCGCCACGGATTTCGCGCCAGCAATGCGCCGGTATCGGGATCGATCTCGGTGACGACGTAGGGTGCACAAACGGTACGTTCCGGTCCCAGCACCCATTCCGTATAGGTGGTGATCGATAGCCGCCGACGGCGGCCTGAAACGTTCTTGATCTTCAGTCTGGAAATCTTGATAGGGTCTCCAAGAGCCACAAATTGCAGCAGATCGAGCGCAATCCCATTCGATACATTCTCAAACCGACTATATCCCTGGCCATGTCTGGCAATGTATCGGGAGGCGTCGTTGCGAATGGGAAGAGCGGTCGCCGTCCAGACATCGCCGCTATCCTGGTCACGCACGTAGATAGCTTCACCGGAGCTGTCGCTGACCGGATCGTTCGACCGTGGCGTGAGCTGGTTTTCGCGGCTATTGACCGACCACGTGCAACCGCTTCCCTCTGCGGACACCTGGAAGCCGAACGAAGGATTGGCGATCACATTCACCCAAGGCGCGGGCGTCATTTGGTCCCCGTCGAGGATGGTGACGTACTCCCGTCCATCCTTATCGAATCCGCCGATCCCATTGAAAAACTCGAGCGCCGGTGGCGCGACAAATTCGGGAGGGCTCGCGATTCGCGGCTTCAGAAGCGGCGGCGCAGCGGCCGGTGCAATTTCTTGTAGCCGCTTGACCTGCTCGGCAAGGCCACCACGTCGGCTCACGATTACGACGCGTGCAACTGTTTGCAGCAGGTTGCGCACTTCGGCGGACAGCAAATCGGCGCGCAGCAGGAATACGGCCCCATGTCGGCGCTCAGGCATTCGCGCCAGGTTTACGCGGACGACCGACTCCAGAGCGGCTTGCAAATCCTGCACATATGAGGTGCTTCTTTCGTTGATGATCACCAGGTCGACTGCGAGCTGCTTACTCCGCCAGTAGGCATGCGCACGCAGCAATTGGCGTACCGTCTCCAAATGGTCAACCTCATCGATCCGGCAAAGTACAATCGGAAGGTCGCCGGAGATACCGTGCGCCCAAAGCCCCGATGGCCCGAGATCGTTCCGCTTAAGGATTTCAGACGACGGCCGCAGCGTCAGGTCCGAGTACATGATGCGATTGGCGAGGCGCTGAAAAAGGTGCGCCTCGTCCGGTGTTATTCCGAGGTGATGGAGTTGAACCTGAGCCTGAGTCCAAGCCAATGTAGCTGCGCGTTCGAACGCCGCAACATCGTGATGCTTGTCGGCCAGGCCGATCACTTCGTCGCGCGACCGAGCAAGTAGAG
>JAAPAA010000370.1 GCA_012274165.1 Thiobacillaceae bacterium | reverse complement strand
CCCTGTTGCGTCACCGACGCGACGGCGGCGAGATGCGCTTGAGGCACCGGACCTGGATGTCGGCGAAACGCAGGGCCTGAGGACTCTTGACGGGCTCGAGACGCAACTCATCTTCGAAACCTGACGCACTCCGGACAACCAGCGCCACCTTTTCGGGCTTTGACCGCGGGCTTACCGGTTTGGAGATGGAATTCCTTTCGGAGAATTGGTCGACGCCGTGAGGACGAAAGAACAACTGCGCGACATCCTGCGTTTCCACCTGATAGATGGGCTCGACTTCGATAACACCACACGAAGCCATGGTCTTGGGCCGACCTGTGCGGAACACAACGCTTGGATGCGTGCCAGCTCTGAAACGTCCTTCACCGTCGCCGCCGGGCTCAAGGTTGTGAAGCGCCGCCGGTATCGCGGTGCCGGTCATGGCATAAAAGGGCGCGGCGGCATCTTCGCGGTCCCTGAGCCGACATCGCACCTCGATTTCACCCAGTTCAAACTCTTGCAAGGACGACACCGGATCAAGCCGCAACGTGTTTCCGAACCCGAGATCCTGCTCCAGGCGAAAGCTGAAAGCGCTTGCCTGCGGCCCACCGACCAACGGCAGGATGGTCGATGAAGCCGAGCTAAAGTCCGATTGACCCAGCGGGCGATAAAAAAGCATCATCGTGTCCGGGCCGGCCGTCTTGATCACACCGCTTATGTCAAGCGTCACGCAATTGGCCATGCCCACCGCGTGTCCCACGTCGATGTGCAACTGGGGGTCGTCGGTGGAGGGGTAGTAACGTCCAGATCGGCGCTCCATGTTCCGGGCCGTGGCCCTGTCCCCATCCCTACTCAATCGAAACCAGGGCGAAGGCGAATCGACCCCGAGTTCGATGGGCAGAATCGGGAAATAGCGCACAAAAGAGGCGCCGATCTGCCGCGCGTAGATGAACGCAGGTGCAAGGTCCTTGAGCCATTCGTCGCAATGAATGATCCCTTCGCCCCTTTGCAGTTGTGTCATCAGACACTCAACCGTGCGATTGCGCGAGTAAGCCTCCGCTCGATGCGCCGCAAAGTGTGCAAGAGCGCCAAGCCTGATCATCAACACGACCGTCGTCGCCAGAGCAACAGCCCCAACCATCCGGAGCCATCGCCTCATCAATGTCGAAGTGACCCGTCGATCCGCCGCGACCAAGGCGGCCGCCACGAGCCACGGCCACAGCAGCGTCGCCCAGAAGAAATGGAACCTCTGGAAGCCGTATGCAAACACCTCCGTAGGTGCTTGTATTTCAACGGCCCTATAGTTTGTCCGTCCAGCAGACAGCAACAGCAAGTATGTGAACACCATCGCGCCGATCGCGCCGAATATCACTGAGACGCGCGCCTGGCCATCGTTGGTTGCTTGCGCCGACCTTGCAGCGCCAAGGGTGAGGATGGTGACAACGACCAGCAGGCACAAGACCAACAGCACCAGTGCGAGCGACAGAACGGGCTGACTCGCCGGAAGCAACAGCGACCGCCCCACCTTGCCAAGAAGGTAGAACCAGAAGTTCGCCTCGAGCGGCAGCGCCAGCGGCTGGCCCGTGTACGTTCCGCCCTTATAAGGAGCAATGGCATAGACCACCTGAACCCATGACGTTGCGACACCGGCCAAGCAGAGCGAAGCGCCCGCACGGAGCTTCCGGACCTGGCTCGCCCCTGAGAGCCGTGCCATGAGCATGACGCCGGCCCCTGCCGCGAGAGCCCCGAACGCCCCCGAAATGTAGGTGAAGCCCGATAGCAAGCCAAGAGCAAAGATAACCGGTATGTTCCAGCGCTCGCGCCACGGAGCAGTCATGGCCAGCCATAGCGCCAGCAAGATGAAGACGAGTGGCAAAGCCTGCTGATAGGCAAGGTTCTCGCGGCCCCAATACGAGCCGGGCTGAAGCATGAGCAAGGTAAAGACAAAACACAGCGCGGCCTGCAACGGATCCTGCAGCGCTGCTCGTAGAAGCTTCCATTGCAGCACGAGCAACAGCCCCAGTACCGCCAACATCGACAACAGTTGATATGCGATCGAGTTGCCATCCAGAAAGCGCTGAGCCGTTGCGTCCAGCGCATAGCCGATGGGCGTCAAGGTGTCGTTGGCCGCTCGAAACAGGTACAACAGGTCAAATGAGTCGATCTCACCCGAGTCGTACCCCCGCCAGTCGTCGAAGAAGGGAAGATCGAAGCCATAACGAAGCCATGCAATGGCATTGAGTGCCAAGCTCAGGATCGGAAGTCCCACCAACACGACCATCGCGATACGCCGGCGCCACCATTGCAATGGCTTGAGCGTCGACCCGGGCGGTGGCATCGGCGCATTGCCGGACGCCCCCGCGCTGAACACGCGCCGATTCAACAGGTAGGTCAAAGGCAACGTCAGCGCGATGGCAAACAACGGTGCCAAGGCGGCGGGCGCTGAAAGCCACTGAACCCAGGCGCTCACCAGCGCAAGGTTCAGTAAATATTGCCCGGCGTAGATCAGCGTTACCCATAACGGCCCCCGGCGCCCACCTGGCTGCCGAAAGACGAGGTACCGGTTCATCGCATAGGCCAGTCCAATGCCACAGGCAAAGGCAATGGTGAAGCTGACCCGGTACGACAGCCGCGTCAGGAGTCCAAGGTAGAGCAGGTAGGTGGCAAGAGTGTTGAACGCTCCCGAGGTCAGAAAACGGCCAAAACTGCCAAGGCGCCCGAATCTGCCAACAGCCGCCGGTTCAATCCTTTCCACAGTCAATTCCGGCGGGACGCGCGAGCTTCAGGAACAGGTCGTAATCACGCACATAGTCGCTGGCATCGTAGTGCTCGGATGCAAGCACCATCAGCACGGCGTCGCGGGTATAGCGGTATTGGATGCCCCAGGTCAGGGGCGGCAGATACAGGCCGAGCGTCGGGCGGTCCAGCAGGAATTCCTCGCGGCTGCGGCCATCGTCGGCCACCACGCGAACACTGCCCCTGACCGCCAGCAGAAACTGGGCGCAGCGCAGGTGCGCGTGCTCCCCTCTCACCTCGATGCTCGGCACGTCGTAGACCATGAAGTAGCGCTTGGCCTGGAAAGGAACGTCCGTGCCGAGTTCTCCCGCAGACAGGTTGCCCCGCATATCCTGCACATGATGAAGGTCGTGCAGCGTGACCCCTCGCACCGACGTGGCATGCACCTTTCCGGCATCGGACGCGGGCTGCCTTATCGGCGCATGATGACCCGGGGTGTCCACGTAGCCGGTTATCTTTGCAGGATTGCCCGCCACCACGGCGTTAGGAGGCACCGAACGCGTCACGACCGCACCGGCCGCCACCATGGACCCGGCGCCGATGGTGACGCCCGGCAGAATCGTGGCATTGGCACCGATCGAGGCGCCCGCCCGGACCAGGGTCTTGGCAAAGGTCTCCGGCCGCTTCCGGCTGCGCGGAAAAATGTCGTTGGTAAAAGTAGCGTTGGGCCCGATGAACACATCGTTCTCCAGCCGCACGCCATCCCACAGTTGCACTCCGCACTTCACGGTGACCCGGTCGCCTACCACCACGTCGTTCTCAATGAAGACGTGATCACAGATATTGCAGTCTGCCCCGATCACTGCGGCAGGCAGCACGTGCACGAATGCCCAAATCCGTGTACCGGCACCGATGGCCTTGCTCTCGCACAGCGAGTTGGGGTGGACAAACCAGTCACTCATGTTTTGAATTCCCTGTCGCTTTCGCCACCGACCCCAAACCTCTGGATCGCGAGCGCCACGGCCAGCGGCCGACCCTTGGTGTTTTCGTAAGCCCGCCAAGCATACGATCCGACGATTCCAAGGCTGAGCAGATTCACGGCCGAAAAAAATACGATCAGGATCACCGTCATCGCATAGCCCGGCACCTTGATCGATCCTGAAAGCCTGGCCGCCGCAACGATGAGCCCAAATAACGCTGCCAGAATCGCACCCGCGGCGCCGGTGCGCATCAATAGCCGGATAGGTAGGTCCGTGAAGGAAAACACACTGTCCATCAGGTAGTTGATCTTTTTCCGCACGGTCCAGGCAGACGCGCCATGCTGACGCGCTTGCCGCACGTAAGATATTGTTTTGCGTCGGAACCCAAGCCAGAATATCTGGGCCACAAGGGAGCTGTGGCTCTCCTGCATCTTCAGCAGCGTGTCGCGGAACGGCCGGTTGCATCCGAAGACGTCGACCCCTCCGGCAGGCATCTCCGGAACGACATAGCGGCGATACAGACCCCAGAAGACCTTTGCGAAGAAACGACTTATCAGCGGGTCGTGTCTTCCCTCTCGAATCCCGACCACGACGTCGACGTCCCCGGCTCTGAGAACGTCTCCCATCCTCAGGATAAGTTCAGGAGGCTCCTGCAGGTCAGCGGCCATCACGGCAAAGTATTCGCCATCGCCATGTGCCAGCCCCGCCCGGATAGCCGCAAAGGAGCCGAAATTCCGCGACAGAAGCATCAGTTGGGAGCGAAACTGGCGCAATGGCAGTTCGCGTCGCAGGATTTCGTAGCAGCCATCCGGGCTGCCATCAACCACGAACACCGTCTCCAAGCCGCCTTCCGCACGCCTGGACAGGTCTGCGACTGCATTGAGCAGGTCAGGCAGGGACCCTTCGTTGCGATAGACGGGAACGATCAACGTCAGCACTTCGCGGCCCCGTGGATGGCAAAGAAGGACCGCACCCCCGCAATGACATGGGCAACCTCGGCCGCCGTCATACCGGGGAAGCAGGGGAGAGACACCACTTCGCCGGATGCGGCTTCCGTCACGGGCAGTGTCTGCAATGCGCCCGAAGGCGCGTATGCCGGTTGCCGGGTGTCCGGTATGGGGTAATGCACATCGGTTGCGACGCCATGTTCCCGCAAATGGGACCTCAATGCTTCGCGCCGCGGAGTGCGGACGACATACAGGTGCGCGGCAAAATCTTCGGCCGTAGAGGACGGACACCGCAGTGGCAATTGCGAAAACGCCTCGTTGTAGCGAAGGGCGATGTTCCGCCTCTCCGTGTTCTGGCGGTTCAATTCCGGAAGCTTCTGACGCAACACTGCCGCCTGGATTTCGTCCAGCCGGCTGTTGCGGCCGCCCTGAAGCGCGACCTCGTACTTGCTCGACCAGCCGTACTGACGCAGCGTGCGCAGGCGCGATGCAACTTCGCCGTTGCGGGTGACGATTGCACCGCCGTCGCCGATCGCCCCCAGATTCTTGGTAGGGTAGAAGCTGAAACAACCGATATCTGCAAAGCTTCCCGCCATCTTGCCATCGCGACTGGCACCGTGGGCCTGGGCGCAGTCCTCGATGAGAGGAACCTTCGCAGAACGGCACATCGCGACGATGGGGTCCAGATCGGCCAGTTGGCCGTACAGGTGAGTGACGATGACAGCGGCGGGACGGCCAACCAGCGCGTCCGCCAAAGCCGGCGGCGACATCGTCAGAGTGACAGGGTCCACATCAACGTACATCGGAATGGCTCCGACTGAACGAGCGGCGGTGCTCCCGTAAAACCCGGCGTTCGCCACGCAAACCACGGCATCGCCGGGACCAACGCCCAATGCCTTCAGCCCAAGCTCCAGCGCATCGGTTCCATTGGCGACGGAAATGCAGTGTCCGACACCGATATAGCCGGCAAACTCTGATTCGAACTGGGCCACTTCCGTGCCCAGTACGTACCAGTGGCTATCCAGGACGCGCGTCACCGCCGCGGCGAGATCGATGCCCCGGTTGGCCGCGACAGCCGAAAAGATCGGAATCATGGGCTTTCTTTCACTCATGCTCAATTGCGCCTGTCATGCATTGCAAGAGCCGGGTCCGTGCTACATCAGCTCGGCCTGGTCCAGCGTGGCTCCGCTGGCGTCCTTGCCGGAAACGACGGGTGCAATGTCGAGTCTAGGCCACTCAATGGACAAGGTGGGGTCGTCCCATCGCAAACAACGTTCGTGCGCCGGCGCGTAGTAATCCGTCGTCTTGTAGATCACTTCGGCCGAATCGCTGGTCACGAGAAATCCGTGTGCAAATCCTGCGGGCACCCACATTTGCAGGAAATTGATGCTGCTCAGTTCAACGCCAACCCAGCGGCCAAAGGTCGGAGACTGCCGGCGAAGATCGACCGCGACGTCGAAGATCGTCCCGGCGCCGACGCGCACCAGCTTGCCTTGCGGCTGCGCGATCTGGTAGTGCAAACCACGCAGCACGCCCCTGGCGCTGAGGCTCTGATTGTCCTGCACAAACTCAACTTCCAGACCGGTGGCTTTGGCGAAAGCCTTTCGGTTGTAGCTTTCGAAAAAATGTCCACGCGAATCCTTGAAGACCCGGGGCTGAAGGACCAGAACGTCGGGAATGGCGGTGCGGGTTAGTTTCATGTAAGTACCAGGTGCCCAGCGGACTGTCGAAGCCCACGCGGCGTGGCCGTTTACTTGAGCAGGTGGAGCAGATACTGGCCGTAGCCCGTCTTGGCCAGGGGGCGGGCGACGACCTGCAGTTGCTCCGACGAGATGAAACCGGAGCGCCAGGCGATCTCCTCCGGGCAGCCGATCTTCAGGCCTTGCCGATGCTCAAGGGTCGCAATGAACTGACTCGCTTCAAGCAGACTTGCATGGGTTCCGGTGTCGAGCCATGCATAGCCGCGCTGCATCACCTGGACATTGAGCCGTCCCTGCTCCAGGTAGATCTGGTTCACTGAAGTGATCTCCAGTTCCCCCCTTGGGCTGGGTCTGACTGAGCGCGCGATGTCGACCACCTGGTTGTCGTAGAAATACAAGCCTGTCACCGCGAAGCTGCTCTTGGGGTTGACCGGCTTTTCTTCGATGCTGCTGGCCTTTCCGCGGCCGTCGAACGCCACCACCCCATAGCGATGGGGATCGCTGACGTGGTAGGCGAACACCGTCGCTCGATCTGATTGTCCATCGGCGCTGGACAGCAAATGGGCGAAATCATGACCATAAAAAAGGTTATCGCCCAATACCAGTGCGCTGGGTGACTGCCCTACGAAATCGGCGCCAATCAGGAAGGCCTGGGCCAATCCGTCCGGACTGGGCTGGACCGCATACCGGATATGAATTCCCCATTGCGACCCGTCGCCCAGCAATTCCGCGAAGCGCGGGGTGTCTTGCGGCGTGCTGATGACCAGCACGTCCCGGATCCCCGCCAGCATGAGCGTACTCAACGGGTAATAGATCATGGGCTTGTCATACACCGGCAGCAATTGCTTGCTGATGGCGAGCGTCGCCGGGTGCAGCCGCGTACCGGAGCCGCCCGCGAGGATGATGCCTTTTCGAGATGTCATTGTCGGATCCGAAGTGCTGCCCACCCCCTCATCGGGGCCGGGCCTGGAGATGGCTCACCGGCCGCCGCTCGCCACCACCCGCTCCACCCCCGGTTGCCAGGGAGGGAGCTGCAGCCCGAACGCCTTTTCCAGTTTGCTGTTGTTCAGTCTCGAATTATGAGGGCGCGGCGCAGCGGTGGGATAAGCGCTCGACGGGATGGCCCGCAACGTGGCTTTCACCGGCAATCCCAAAGCCTGCGCGGCCGCAATCAAGTGCCGAGCATAACCGTACCAGGTGGTTTCGCCCTGGGCGGTGAGGTGATACAGCCCGCTCAGGCCTTCCCGCTGGACGGCCGAGCGCAAGGCGTGGGCCGTGACGTCGGCAATCAGTGCGGCGCCGGTCGGCGCGCCCCACTGGTCGTCCACGACTGAAAGGTGGTCCCTCTCCTGGGCCAGCCGCAGCATTGTCCGGAGGAAATTGGCACCGCGATCGGCATAGACCCAGCTTGTCCGGAAAATGAGATGCTGGGCGCATGCCGCGGCCAACCGACGCTCGCCTTCCGCCTTGGTACGGCCATAGACGTTGATAGGCGCGGGTACGTTGTCTTCGGTCCAGGGACGGCTACCCGACCCATCGAAGACATAGTCGGTCGAATAATGAACCATCCACGCCCCGATCCGGGCCGCTTCGGCCGCCATCACCTCCGGCGCGGCGCTGTTGATCGTCTCGCAGAGCCCGGGCTCGCTCTCGGCCCGGTCGACAGCGGTGTACGCGGCCGTGTTGACGATCACCTGGGGCCTGACAGCCCTGATCGTGCTGGCGATGCCGTCCAGGTCGGTCAGGTCGGCGCACAGCCCCTGGGAAGTTCGATCCAAAGCGACCAGATCTCCCAAGGGAGCCAGGCTGCGTTGCAGTTCCCACCCCACTTGGCCGCTCTTGCCGAACAAAAGAATTTTCATGCTCTCGCGCGCTCCATTCGACCGGAATTGTCTCATCGCGTCGGTGCCCGGAATTACGTGCCTGATGTGAGCACGATCCCGGTCACAAGCAGCACACATCCGAAGGCGTAGCGCCAGGTGAAACTTTCCCCGAAAAAATAGTGGCTGGCAACCGGAACAAGAATGAACGCCAAGGCCATGAGCGGATATGTCTTGCCCAGGTCTGACCGCTGGAGCACCCAGATCCAAGCCAGGGTCGTAACGCCATAGAGCGCGAGAGCCGCCGCCACAATCGCGCCTCCCATCGAGAATAGCCTGCCGCCATTGGCGACCAACGCGTTCGCGCCCATCTTGAACAGAATTTGGCCGCTCGAAATACCGCAAACGCAGAGCAGGGCAATGAACTTGACCACAGGCTGCTGCTCACGAACGCAGGCGCGGCGCCGAACGCATCGCAAGATGCAGGGGCCGCCTCGGCACCGCAGCAATGTCATAGTGGATGAAGGCGAGCAACAACTGCAGCCCGGCGACCAACGGAAGTGTGGCCAACATCACGGTGCCCGCCGGCGTCGCTACGCCCAGACGGGCGGAGTGGAGCCAGTGGTAGCCGCCCAGGAGGCAGCCAAGGAGTACGGCCAACAGGCCCAGCGGCAGTTCAATCGAGGCGATAGAGACGTCGCGCAGATAGTAATTGTAGAAGATACGCTTCACAAAGTTTCGAAAGTGTTCGACAACCAATTGTCGCGCCACCAGAGATATCTTCAGGTTGCTGCTTTCGTCCCCGTAGCGCGCCTGCATCGGGATATCCCAGACCACAGCGCGCAGGATATTCAGACGAAAAAGCAAGGCGGTCTCGAAAAGATAGCCGCGGTCGATCTTTTCCAGCGGCAGGCAGCGCAAGACATTGGCGTGGATCGCGGTAAAACCGTTGGTCGGATCGAAGATATCCCAATATCCCGATGAGATCTTGTTCGTGAATGACAGGACCGCATTGCCGATCAGCCTGATTCGGGGCATTTGTTGCAAGCCCTCCAGGTCGAAGAAACGGTTGCCCTTCGTGTAGTCGGCCTGCGCCGCAGCGATCGGCGCCACGAAGTCGGGCACCAGCCCGGGGTCCATTTGTCCGTCACCGTCGAGCTTGACGATGATCTCGGCCTGATCCTGAAGTGCTGCCTTGTACCCCGTGATGACCGCTGCGCCGACACCTCCATTGACACCGTGCCGGATGACCACGACACGTGGATCCTTGCACTGCGCCTGAACGAGGTCGCCGGACTTCTCCGGACAGGCGTCGTCAACCACATAAATGCGATGCACTTCTTCCCCAATTTGGTGGATCACACCCAGGATATGCCGGCTCACACGGAAAGCAGGAATAACAACCGCCACACGGGGCGATCCGTCGACGAAACGCGTGGTCAAGGCCTGCCCTTCCTGCGGCGACTGTACAACTGGGTTCCGAAACATCATCGCACCACCGAGAACAACGTCCATTCCGGCGCAACGTGCGAGGGCTGGAGTGTGGCATTGCCGGCCAATGCCAGAGCGTCTTTCGCACCGGTCAGCACGGCTTCGCCCCCTGTCAGTCGGAAATCGAAACGCGCCGGATCGAGCGTCACGCGCACCTCGTCAAGACGGGGCGAATCGATTCGATAGGAGCGGGAAGCCTCCAGCGGCCCAAGCGCAAAAAGGACACGCTGATACCTGTTGTAGACCACGCGAGACTTCCCGTCCGGGTCCAGCCTTCGCCAAAGGGACTGTTGGGGATAGTAGAAGACACTGTTGACGACTGGCAGCCCGACGGCTGGGAGCACCATCGCCCAGTTACGGTCTCCAATGACGGCGATGCCATGGCCGCCACGCGCACCTTTGCCCT
>JAAPAA010000369.1 GCA_012274165.1 Thiobacillaceae bacterium | reverse complement strand
GGTCTGGATGACGCTTCATGGTGCCAAGGATACGGGTGAGCGCCCTGGTTCGGCAGTCAGTGCAAACAAACCGGCAACGGCCAAGCCTGCGCTGACGGTCACCCCCATCACGCCGCAGTCGCTTGAGTGGCCGCAACTGCTGATGACCAATGGCAATATCGCAGCCTGGCAGGAAGCGGTGATCAGCACTGAAATCGGCAACCTGCGCTTGACCGATGTCAGCGTGAATGTGGGGGATCAGGTACGAAAGGGGCAAGTGCTGGCACGCATCTCGAATGCCACCGTCACTGCCGATCTGGCGCAGTCCCAGGCTGCCGTAAGCGAGGCGGAGGCGATGTTGGCCGAGGCCAGGGCAAACGGCGATCGTGCGCGTCAGTATCAAATGACCGGGTTTCTCAGCGCCCAGCAGATTAACCAGTATCTGACCGCCGAAAAGGCCGCCGTTGCCCGGCTGAGCGCCGCGCGCGCCCGAATGCAGTCCGAACAATTGCGCATGGCGCAAACGCTGGTGCGCGCACCGGATAACGGGGTGATTTCAGCCCGCACCGCCACAATCGGTTCGCTGGCACAACCGGGGCAAGAGTTGTTTCGCCTGATCCGCGGCGGTCGCCTCGAGTGGCGGGCCGAGGTCAGCGCAGCCGATCTCGGCAAGCTGAAACCCGGGATGGCCGCCACGCTGATCACCCCCGACGGCAAGCGTGTGCAGGGCCAGGTGCGCATGGTTGCGCCCACGGTCGATCCGCAGACGCTTAACGGCCTGGTGTATGTTGATCTTCCCGTCGCTGACACAAGCAGCAGCCTCCGGGCGGGCATTTTTGCGCGCGGCGAGTTTGCGCTGGGGCACACGCGTGTCATGAGCCTGCCGCAATCGGCCGTGGTGGTTCGCGATGGTTTCTCCTATGTGTTCAAACTGGATAGCGCAAATGGCCACGGTCTCGCCAAGGTGGCTCAGGTCAAGGTGGAGCTTGGGCAGCGGAGGGGAGATCGCATCGAGATTGTCAGCGGATTGCCGCCAGATGCGCGCGTGGTGGCGAGTGGCGCGGGCTTTTTGGCGGATGGCGACTCGGTGCGGGTCGTGGCCGCGCCTGCCGCTTCGGTAGAGTAATCAGTGTGGCTTACTTGAAGGCGAAATCCGCATCATGAACGTTTCTTCCTGGTCGATTAGAAACCCCATCCCGGCTGTATTGCTGTTCGTCATGCTGACGCTGGCAGGTCTGGTGGCGTTCAATGCAATGAAAATCCAGCAGTTCCCTGATATCGATTTGCCGACGGTGACGGTGTCCGCCAGCTTGCCGGGTGCAGCGCCCGCCCAGCTGGAAACCGAAGTCGCACGCAAGATCGAAAATGCAGTCGCTACCCTGCAAGGCATCAAGCACATTTACACCAAGGTGCAGGACGGCACCGCCACGGTCACCATTGAGTTTCGGCTGGAAAAACCCACGCAGGAGGCGGTGGACGAGGTGCGCGATGCAGTCTCGCGCATCCGCTCGGATTTGCCTACCGACCTGCGCGATCCGATGATGTCAAAGGTGAACCTGTCGGGCGCGCCAATTCTGACTTATACCGTCGCCTCCAGCCGGATGGACGATGAAGCGCTGTCCTGGTTTGTCGATAACAGCATCACCAAACGCCTGCTCAGCGTGCGCGGGGTGGGCGCGGTGGCGCGCGTGGGCGGCGTCAGTCGCGAGGTGCGGGTGGAGCTCGATCCGGCGCGCCTGCTGGCGTTAAACGCGAGTGCGGCAGACATTTCCCGCCAATTGCGGCAGATTCAGCAGGAAGCCTCGGGTGGCCGCGCCGACCTGGGAGGCGCCGAACAATCGGTGCGCACCATAGCCACGGTCGCCTCGGCCGACGAGCTGGCGCGCATGGATATCGCGCTGTCTGATGGCCGGCACGTGCGGCTCGATCAGGTGGCCCGCGTCACCGACAGCGTGGCCGAGCAGCGCTCCGCCGCGTTGCTCAATGGCAAGCCGGTGGTCGGCTTCGAGATTGTGCGCAGCCGCGGGGCGGGCGAAGTCGAGGTGGCTGAAAAAGTCCGCGCCGAGCTGGCCCGGATTAAAGCCGAGCATCCGGATATCAGCATTACCGAGGCCTTCAACTACGTCGATCCGGTGCAGGAAAACTTCGATGGATCGATGGCGCTGCTGTTCGAGGGCGGCATCCTCGCGGTGCTGGTAGTCTGGCTTTTCCTGCGGGACTGGCGCGCCACGCTGGTGTCGGCCACCGCGCTGCCGCTGTCGATGATCCCGGCTTTTGCGGTGATGCACCTGATGGGCTTTACCCTCAATGTGGTCACCCTGTTGTCCTTGTCGCTGGTGGTCGGCGTGCTGGTGGACGATGCCATTGTCGAAATCGAGAACATCATTCGCCATTTGCGCATGGGAAAAACGCCCTACCAGGCGGCGATGGAGGCTGCAGATGAAATCGGCATGGCGGTGATCGCCACCACCTTTACGCTGATCGCGGTGTTTCTGCCGACGGCGTTCATGAGCGGCGTGCCAGGGAAGTTCTTTGTGCAGTTCGGCTGGAGCGCCGCGATTGCGGTGTTCTTCTCGCTGGTGGTGGCGCGCATGCTCACGCCGATGATGGCAGCCTATATTCTGAAACCGCCGAAGCAGACCCACGCCGAACCGTTCTGGATGGGGTTTTATCTGCGCTGGGCCGCATGGTGTCTGCGGCATCGGCTGGTCACCCTGCTGGCGACGGCGGGCTTCTTTTTTGGGTCTTTTGCGCTGGTGCCGTTGCTGCCGACCGGTTTTATTCCGCCGGACGACCTGTCGCAAACCCAGGTCTATCTGTCTTTGCCGCCGGGCAGCACCTATACGCAAACACTGGCGGCAGCCGAACAGGCGCGCGTCATCGTGCAAAAAAATCCGCACGTCACCCTGGTCTACACGGCGATCGGCGGCGGCGCGGCGGGTTCGGATCCCTTCACGCCGCGCGGTGCAGCCGAAGTGCGCAAGGCCACGCTCAGCATCGACATGACTCCGCGCGCGCAGCGCGGCGGCATCAAGAAACAGACGGTTGAGCGCGAATTGCGCGAAGCGCTCACGGCGCTTCCCGGCGCCCGGGTCAATGTCGGATTCGGCGGCTCCAACGAGAAATACGTGCTGGTGCTGGCCAGCGAAAATGGCCAGGCGCTGGCCGAGCATGCCCGCAAGGTCGAGCGCGATCTGCGCACGATTCCCGGCATCGGCAACGTCACCACCAGCGCCAGTCTGGTGCGCCCCGAACTGGTGGTGCGCCCCGATTTCGCCAAGGCCGCAGCCCTCGGCGTCACCGCAGCCTCGATTGCCGACACGCTGCGCATCGCCACCGCCGGCGACTACGACCAAAGCCTGCCCAAACTCAATCTGGCGCAGCGGCAAGTGCCGATCGTCGTCATGCTGCCGCCTGGCGCGCGTCAGGACATGGCCTTGCTGGAACGCATGACGGTGCCCGGTACCCATGGCCCGGTGATGATCGGCAACGTCGCCTCGCTCAGCATCGACAGCGGGCCGGCCGAAATCGACCGCTACGACCGGCAACGCAATATCAACTTTGAAGTCGAGTTGAACCAGCAACCCCTGGGTTGGGTGGAACAACAGGCCATGGCCTTGCCCAGTATCCAGAACCTGCCGCCCGGCGTGACGCAGTCCACGGTCGGCGACGCCGAGGCGATGAACGAACTGTTCGCCAGTTTTGGTCTCGCCATGATGACCGGCGTGCTGTGTATCTACATCGTGCTGGTGCTGCTGTTCAAGGGCTTCGTGCAGCCGGTGACCATTCTGGCCGCGCTGGTGCTGTCGATACCCGGCGCCTTCCTGGCGCTGTTCCTCACCCATACCGCGCTGTCGATGCCGTCGATGATCGGCCTGGTGATGCTGATGGGGATTGCCACCAAGAACTCCATCCTGTTGATCGACTACGTCATCCTGGCGCGTCGCGACCACGGCTTGAACCGCTGGGACGCCTTGCTGGACGCCTGCCGCAAGCGCGCCAGACCAATCGTGATGACCACGATTGCCATGGGCGCGGGCATGCTGCCTATTGCCATTGGCATCGGCACCGACCCCAGCTTTCGGGCGCCGATGGCGATTGTGGTGATCGGCGGATTGATCACCTCAACTTTCCTCAGCCTGCTGGTCATCCCGGTGGTGTTCACCTATGTCGATGACCTGATGGCCTGGGGCGGGCGGTTGTTCCGGCGCGTGCCGGCAAGCCCGGCGGTTTCGCCACCCTAAAAACGGCCAGGCAATGCCTGGCCGATTAGCGAAAAGTGATGCCAGTACAAGGGCTGGTCGAACTTGTACCCAAGGACGGCTAAAACTGTTCATCCTCACGCAGGTAGCGCCACTGCCCGAGTGGCAAGTCCCCCAGCCGCACGCGGCCGATGCGCACGCGTTTCAAACCCACCACTTTGAGTCCGACCAGCTCGCACATGCGGCGGATTTGCCGTTTGCGGCCTTCCTTCAGGATAAAGCGCAGCTGGTCGGCATTTTGCCAAGTCACTTTGGCAGGGCGCAGTTTCTTGCCGTCCAGCGTCAAGCCATGATTGAGCAGCGCAAATCCGCGATCATCCAGTGGCCCCTCCACCCGCACCAGATATTCCTTTTCAACGTCCGAATGGTCGCCGATCAATTGCTTGGCGATGCGCCCATCCTGCGTCAGCACCAGCAGCCCGGTCGAATCGATATCCAGCCGCCCGGCGGGCGCTAGGCTCTTCAGGTGTTCGCGTGAAAAAGCCGGTCCGGCGCGCCCGTCCTGCCACAGTGTCTCCGGACGGATCAACACCACGGCAGGCTGATAGCCCGGCTCCGGCTGCCCCGACACGTAGCCGACCGGTTTGTGCAGCAGGATGGTGACGCGCTGTTGCTGCTGCGCGCTGGCCTCCCGGCCCAGGCGAATGGCGCAGTCCGGGTCGACCTTGGTGCCGAGTTCGCTGACCCGCGTGCCGTCGACAAACACCAGCCCGCGCTCGATGTAGCTGTCGGCTTCGCGGCGCGAGCACAGGCCGCGTTCGGACATCAGTTTGGAGAGGCGGATGGGTTCGTTCATGTCATCGCCGCGCCAGAACCGGTTGCAAATAATGCCCGGTATGACTGGCCTTGTTTGCCGCCACGTCTTCCGGGGTGCCGACGGCGAGGATTTCGCCGCCGCCCGCGCCGCCTTCCGGGCCCAGATCGATCAGCCAGTCGGCGGTCTTGATGACGTCGAGGTTGTGTTCGATGACGACTACGCTGTTGCCTGCCTCGCTCAGACGCTGCAATACCTTCAGCAGCAAATCGATATCGGCGAAATGCAGACCGGTGGTGGGCTCGTCCAGAATGTAGAGGGTGCGGCCGGTGTCGCGTTTGGACAGTTCCAGCGCGAGCTTGACCCGTTGCGCTTCGCCGCCCGACAGCGTAGTGGCGGACTGGCCGAGGCGGATGTAGCCCAAGCCCACATCGAGCAGGGTTTGCAGTTTGCGCCTGACCACCGGCACGACGGCGAAGAATTCGTGCGCCTGTTCGATGGTCATTTCCAGCACGTCGCGAATGGTCTTGCCCTTGTAGTGGATTTCCAGGGTTTCGCGGTTGTAGCGCGCGCCGTGGCAGGTGTCGCACGGCACGTAGATGTCGGGCAGAAAATGCATTTCGACCTTGATCACCCCGTCGCCCTGGCAGGCTTCGCAGCGGCCGCCCTTGACGTTGAAGCTGAAGCGGCCGGGGCCGTAGCCGCGCATGCGCGCTTCGGGCACGCCGGCAAACAGTTCGCGGATCGGCGTGAACAGGCCGGTGTAGGTGGCGGGATTGGAGCGCGGGGTGCGGCCGATCGGCGACTGGTCGACGTTGATGACCTTGTCGAAAAACTCCAGGCCGTGGATTTCGCCGTGCGGCGCGGGTTCGGTCGAGGAGCCGTACAGATGACGCGCGACGGCGGCGTACAGCGTGTCGTTGATCAGCGTCGATTTGCCCGAGCCCGAGACGCCGGTGATGCAGACGAACAGTCCGACCGGCAGATTCAGCGTGACGTGCTTCAGGTTGTTGCCGCTGGCGTTCGTCACCACCAGTTGCCGTTCCGGATCGGGCGCGCGGCGCTGTTTGGGAATGGCAATCGAGCGGCGCCCGGACAGATACTGGCCGGTGAGCGAGTGTTCCGACAGGCGGATTTCTTCCGGCGTGCCTTCGGCCACCACTTCGCCGCCGTGCACGCCCGCGCCGGGGCCCATGTCAACCACGTAATCGGCGGCGCGGATCGCGTCCTCGTCGTGCTCGACCACCAGCACCGAGTTGCCGATGTCGCGCAAATGCTTCAGCGTAGACAGGAGGCGGTCGTTGTCGCGCTGGTGCAGGCCGATCGAGGGTTCGTCGAGCACGTACATCACGCCGGTGAGGCCGGAACCGATCTGGCTGGCCAGGCGGATGCGCTGCGACTCGCCGCCCGACAGCGTGTCGGCGGAGCGGTCGAGCGACAGATAGTCGAGCCCGACGTTATTCAGGAAGCCGACACGGGCAATGATTTCCTTGACGATCCGGTCGGCGATCTGGGCACGGTGGCCTTCAAGCGTCAGCGCCTCGAAAAACACCAGCACCTGCTTCAGCGGCATCGCGCTGACCTGGAAAATCGGCACGCCGCCGACCATGACGTGGCGCGCTTCCTCGCGCAGCCGGGTGCCGTGGCAGGCCGGGCAGGACTTGTTGTTCTGGTATTTGGCGAGTTCCTCGCGCACCGCAGTCGAATCGGATTCGTGGTAACGCCGCGCCATGTTGGCGAGCACGCCTTCGAACGGATAGTTGCGCGTAGTGAACCCGCCGCGCGGCGCCAGCACCTGGAAGGCGATGGCTTCCTTGCCGCTGCCGTTCAGAATCACATCGCGGATGCGTTCGGGCAGGGCGTCCCACGACGCATCGAGGTCGAAGCCATAATGCATCGCCAGGCTTTGCAGCAGCATGAAAAAGAACTGGTTGCGCTTGTCCCAGCCCTTGATTGCGCCAGAGGCCAGCGACAGATGCGGGAAGGCAACGACGCGCGCGGGATCGAAAAAGGTGATCTGGCCGAGGCCGTCGCAGGTCGGGCAGGCGCCCATCGGGTTG
>JAAPAA010000368.1 GCA_012274165.1 Thiobacillaceae bacterium | reverse complement strand
GAGAGCAGTTCCAGCGTGCCCATCATGCCGCTCAGCGGGGTGCGTATCTCGTGGCTCATGGTGGCCAGGAAGCTGGACTTGGCGTGGTTGGCGGTCTCGGCTTCCTGCCTCGCCTTCGACAGTTCCACCGTTCGACTCTCCACGAGTTCTTCCAGGTGGTGCTGATGACGATCCAGTTCGATACGGAGGCGCTTTCTCTCCGTAATGTCTTCCTTCACCGCCACATAGTGGCTGATCGACCCGTCGTGCTGGCAGAGCGGCGTGACGGAGGCAATCTCGACATACTCGCTGCCGTCTTTCCTGCGGTTGTAGAACTCGCCCTTCCACGGCCGGCCTTGGCTCAACGCATTCCACAGGGCGACATAGGTCTCGGGCGGAGTGCCGCCCGACTGCAGGAAGCGCGGATTCTTGCCGATAAGTTCTTCACGGTTGTACCCGGTCGCCAAGACGAAGCCCTCGTTCACGTATTCGATGCGGCCTTCGAGGTCGGTGATGAGGATGCTCTGAGCACTTTGTTCCACCGCCAATGAAAGTTTGCGCAGCTGGTCGTTGGCCGACTTGCGCTCGGTGATGTCGCGTCCGATGACGGTGAAGTGGCCTTCGCCATTCAAACGCATGTCACTTATCGAAATCTCCATCGGAAAGATGCTGCCGTCCTTGCGCGCGGCCAGGACCTCGGTCGGCTGGCCAGTGGCAGGCGCCTGGCCGATCGCGCGGTAATCGTCGAAAACGCCGTCGTGAAGGGTGTGATGGGCCTCGGGCATGAGCATCTTGACGTCGTGCCCAATCACCTCGACGGCGGGGTAGCCGAAGATACGTTCGGCGGCGCGATTGAAGGTCTCCACGACACCGTGCGCATCGATGCTGAAAATGCCGTCCGGCGCGGTATCGAGAATCGACTGAATGCGCGTGACGTTGTCGCGCAGGCTGGCATTGACTTGATCCAGACTGGTCGTGCGTTCGGCGACACGCTGTTCGAGCCCGGCGTTGACGCGTCTGATCTCTTCGTTTGCCCGCTCGAGTTCCGCGCGCGCGCGCGACAGCCACTCGAACGGGCTGCGCACGGCATTCACGAACACGGCCCGGTAAACCATCGCATACGCCGCGATCTTGTACACATGCCCCAGCATGTCGAAGCGATCACCGGCATCGGAAGACAGCGTAAGGCACAGTTCACTCAGGACGAAGAGCAAACAGGCGGAGAAGAGGCAAAGCGTCGAAAAGGAACCGCGCCGCCGCGCGTATTGAAGCAGGAACCACCCAGCCGCGACCAAGGCGGCAATGATGAAGGACGGGACAGCCGCTTGCAACGCCGTGAGTCCCTTGGCCCCCCCGAACGCGTGCGGAAGAAGATCGGCGTGATACAGGCCGACCCAGTAAACCAGTCCGGTGACCGCAATGCTTGTGGCCAGCAGAAGGTAGCGTGCGGCGAGGGAGGCGACCGGCTGCCATTGCCTGAGCGCAATCACGAGCAGCGTCGCGGCCGTGAGCAGGCGTGCCGCGAGCTGGAAATTGGTGGCCTCCCCGTGCCCCCCCGGCGTGACAAAGCTCGGCATTCCGGCCCAGGCGAGTATGTCCGCGAATGCGATCAGTCCGACGGCAAGGAAACCGCCGGCCAAGATCAGCAGGTTGCCGGGTCGTTCGCTCGAGTACGCGTTCCATGCGACGCCGAAAATCAGCATCGCTATGACGATCGCGAACATCTCCATGAATGTGTGCAAGGGGGCGTAACCCGCAGCGCCCCTCAAAGTAAACTCCGCCGGAACGAGCCATACGGAAAGGAATGGCAGCACCGCGCCGGCCAGGAGCCATGCTGTAGCGCGCATTAACGCTGGACTAATCGGTTTCCGTTCCTGAGCGGCTTCAACTGGATTTGGTTGGGGCACGCACGAATTGCAACATGGTGTTACTGGCTCGGCATTAGGGAAATGACCATTTCAAACAAGGAATTTCTATACGGAGAGCCTCGCTGACGTCCAGCACCCGCGCCAGTGAACTTTGCTCGATGCCCAGCAGAGTCGGCGATTTGAGAACGGATCGCGTGAGGACAGCCTCAGCTTCGGAAGGCGTGGCCACGAGCGAGACCTGCGTTAGGGAAGGCCTTATATGGGCGCCTCCCGGATTGCAGGTGACTGGTCCCGTGAGGAACTCAGGAGGCAGGCCTGCCGTCTTATCTGCGGCCTGTTTGGCAGGCCTTGTAAGGCCTGCTGGCCCTGATGGCATTCGCCGACGAGGCTCCCATCTGAATGTCCTCGTCTGGGTCCGACCTGTCTGACCCATCACACGGTGGTGGCGTCGCTTGCTCTCCTTAACCGGTTGTTCGTGTGTCTGTGGTCTCCCAGGCTGCCTGCCACACGTTTGGCCGCCAGTTTTGTCCCATCGCAAGCACAGCCCAGATCGTTGGCGCCTCAGGAGCAAGGCAGGCGTGACGCGGTGTGCCAAGACTTGGCCGACGCTCTCGGCTGCGGGGCCCTGCGAGATGATAGATCGAGCGCCTCATGTGACCGACCCAATGCACACCACTCGCCCCCCGTTCGACCAAGTGCCTATCAGCTATCGTGGGCAGAAACATGGGCAGAAAAACAAAACGCCACGAACGTGGCGTCATTGCTAGCTTTGTGGCGGAGAGGGTCGGATTCGAACCGACGGTACGTTGAAAACGTACACCGGATTTCGAGTCCGGCGCATTCGACCACTCTGCCACCTCTCCGAAGGTCCGGTTCGCGTGGTGCGAAGCGGCAAATTCTAACCGAATCAGGGCTT
>JAAPAA010000367.1 GCA_012274165.1 Thiobacillaceae bacterium | reverse complement strand
GTTCTGGATGTTGTCCAGACACTCTTTCATTGCGGCTTTGGATTGCGCGTTGATGACCTTGGGGCCGGTCACATACTCGCCATATTCCGCATTGTTGGAGATCGAGTAGTTCATGTTGGCGATGCCGCCTTCATACATCAGATCGACGATCAGCTTCAGTTCGTGCAGGCACTCGAAGTAGGCCATTTCCGGCGCGTAACCGGCTTCGGTCAGGGTTTCGAAACCAGCCTTCACCAGGTCGACACAGCCACCGCACAGCACGGCCTGTTCGCCGAACAGATCGGTTTCGGTTTCTTCGCGGAATGAAGTCTCGATCACGCCACCCTTGGTGCCGCCGTTGGCACAGGAATACGACAGTGCGAGGTCTCGTGCCTTGCCGGATTTGTCCTGATACACCGCGATCAGCGAGGGGACGCCGCCGCCCTGGGTGTAGGTCGAACGCACCAGATGGCCGGGGCCCTTGGGAGCGATCATCACGACGTCGAGGTCGGCGCGCGGGGTGATCTGGTTGTAGTGGACGTTGAAGCCGTGAGCGAAGGCCAGGGTGGCGCCTTTTTTCAGGTTGGGCTCGACGTCGCTGTAGTAGGTGCCCGCCATCAGTTCGTCGGGGATCAGGATCATGACGAAGTCGGCTGCCTTGACTGCATCGGCAATTTCCTTGACATCGAGACCGGCCTTCTTGGCCTTGTCCCACGATGCGCCGCCTTTACGCAGGCCAACGGTGACCTTGACGCCGGAATCCTTCAGGTTGTTGGCGTGTGCATGACCCTGCGAGCCGTAGCCGATGATGGCGACCTTGCGCTTCTTGATGAGGGAGAGGTCGGCGTCCTTGTCGTAAAAAACTTTCATGGTGAATTCCTAGGCAAAAATGAATAAATACAGCGAATTGAAAATCAAACTTTGAGACTGCGCTCGCCGCGTCCGATGCCAGACGCGCCGGTGCGCACAGTTTCGATGATGAAGACGGGGTCGATCGCCTCCAGGAAAGCATCGAGCTTGGAGCCGGTTCCGGTCAGCTCGATCGTGTAAGTGGCGTCGGTCACGTCGATGATGCGGCCCCGGAAAATGTCGGCAGTGCGCTTCATTTCCTCGCGCCCCAGGCCCACCGCCTTGACCTTGACCAGCATCAGTTCACGCTCGATATGGCTGCCCTCGGTCAGATCCATCACCTTGATCACGTCCACCAGTTTGTTCAACTGCTTGGTGATCTGTTCGATGATTTCTTCCGAGCCCACCGTAACGATGGTCATGCGCGAGAGTGTTGCATCTTCGGTTGGCGCGACCGTCAGGGATTCGATGTTGTATGCGCGCGCAGAAAACAGCCCGGCCACACGCGACAGTGCACCTGCCTCATTTTCCATCAGCAGCGAAATAATATGGCGGCGCACCATCACAGTTCCTCCGCCAAAATCATTTCAGACAAGCCCTTGCCGCCTTCAACCATGGGGAAAACGTTTTCGGTCTGGTCGGTCTGGAAGTCCATGAACACGAGGCGATCCTTCAGCGCGGGCGAGAAGGCTTCTTTCAACGCGCCCTCGACATCCTCGGGTTTGTCGATGCGCATGCCGATATGGCCGTAAGCCTCGGCCAGTTTGACAAAATCCGGCAGCGACTCCATGTACGACTCGGCGTAGCGGCTGCCGTAAAAGAATTCCTGCCACTGCCGCACCATGCCCATGTAGCGATTGTTCAGCGTGACGACCTTGACCGGGATGCGGTACTGCTTGCAGGTGGACAGTTCCTGGATACACATCTGGATGCTGGATTCACCGGTAATGCAGGCAACCTGCGCGTCCGGATGCGCGAGCTGCACGCCCATCGCATAGGGCAGGCCAACGCCCATGGTGCCCAGGCCGCCGGAGTTGATCCAGCGGCGTGGCTTGTCGAACTTGTAATACTGCGCGGCCCACATCTGATGCTGGCCGACGTCGGACGTCACGAACGCATCGCCCTTGGTCACTTCCCACAATTTTTCCACCACGTATTGCGGCTTGATGATGGAACCGTTCTGGTTGTATTTGAGGCAGTTCTTTGAGCGCCACAATTCGATCTGCGTCCACCAGGCGTTCAGTGCAGCCGCTTCGGGCTTTTCCTTGGCTTGTTTGACCATGGACAGAATATCGGTCAACACGCTTTTCACGTCGCCGACGATCGGTACATCGACCTTGACGCGCTTGGAAATCGAAGAGGGATCGATATCAATATGAATGATGCGGCGTTGCTCGCGCGCAAAATGCGCCGGGTTGCCGATCACGCGGTCATCAAAGCGCGCGCCGACGGCCAGCAGGACATCGCAGTGCTGCATCGCCATATTGGCTTCGTAGGTGCCGTGCATGCCCAGCATGCCGAGGTTTTGCCTGTCGGTAGCGGGATAGCCGCCCAGGCCCATCAGCGTGTTGGTGACCGGAAAACCGAGCAGACGAACCAGCTCGACCAATTGCGCCGAGGCGTCGCCCAGCACCACCCCGCCGCCGGCATAAACCATCGGCCGCTTGGCTTCAAGCAGCATCTGCACCGCACGCTTCAACTGCCCGCTATGGCCTTTGACCACCGGATTGTAGGAACGCATCTCGACCGTAGCCGGGTATTCGAATTCGGTGACGTGCGCAGTCACATCCTTCGGCACATCGACCACCACCGGACCGGGGCGACCAGTCGACGCGATGATGAACGCCTTCTTCATCGTCGCGGCCAGGTCTTTCACATCCTTGACCAGAAAGTTGTGCTTCACGCACGGGCGTGTGATGCCAACCGTATCAACTTCCTGAAAGGCATCCAGACCAATCGCCGGAGTAGGCACCTGGCCGGTGACCACCACGATAGGAATCGAGTCCATGTAGGCCGTAGCAATTCCGGTCACCGCATTGGTGACGCCCGGGCCCGATGTCACCAGAGCCACGCCAACACGTCCGGTGGAACGCGCATAGGCATCCGCAGCGTGCACTGCGGCCTGCTCGTGGCGCACCAGCACATGCTTGAATTTATCCTGCTTGAAGATCGCGTCGTAAATATTGAGCACCGCACCGCCGGGGTAGCCGAATACAAATTCGACCCCCTCTTCGGCCAGACAACGTACGACGATCTCAGCGCCCGTGGCTTCCATAAACTGGCAAAATCAATTCATTGGTGGACCTGTGAGAGTAATCGTTTTGTCCTGTTTCGGTCAAGAAATCCTGCCCTGCAAGGCCAATTGGCAACTTTTCTCCGGATTTCCACCATTCCTCCTCAAAAAACCCATTCAGCAGGCAATAAAAAGCCCTCCACATCCGGAGGGCTTAAATTTTGCGCCCGTTATCACGACACCGATGGCGCAAACATCCGGTTATTCGTGTGCCGCTTCGGCCAGCACCTGCATGATCTGGTTCATCGAACCTTGTGAGTTTTCAAACAGGCAAACCACATTGCCCGTGCTGCACACCGTCATGGCGTCACCCTTGACGATCCAGCCCTGCGACGGCGACCACCCCCGCATCTGTGAAAACAAAGACAAAATATCGGTATTGCCCGACACCATGCGGCGATACCACTGGGCAAATTTTGCCAGGCGCTCCATCAGCTCGGGTGGCAGCATGCCTTCGGCCTCCATGACCACGCCGTCATCGCGAAAGCGACAGACAGCCGTTACGCCATCGAGTACCAGAATGTTTTTCAGCGACATATGCGCTCCTCAGACAGCCTGCAAGGCGTTGAAAGCGGCTTCATAATCGGCGTCACGGTTGCGTACGACGACACCGTGATTGCCATTTACCACCACCGACCACTCCAGGCCCACGACCGAGAAACCCTTGAGCGGCTGAAACCCGCCCTGCCCCGTTACCGCCTCCCAACCCCGCGCCTCCATGTTGGCAATCGCCAGATTGGCGACACACGAATGTGCCAGCAAATCCAGCACCTGCGGGGTCAGCTCTGTTCCCTCACGCAACACATGCGTTTGCAGATCCCCTTTGTCGCTATAGGTGAACGCTGCCATCGCGCCCGGCAAATCCATCATTTTGTCCAGATTCATCCCGCATCTCCCTTGGTATAGATTTCAGTACAGCGCTTCCTTGGTATCGCCGCCCAGCCTGGAATACAGATTAACCAGCAGGTCATCCCGTAAATCACCCACTTTGGCACGCATGATGGTCATGACGTCGTTCATCAACTCGTCACGATTCTCGATAAAGGCAAAATAATTGCCGACTACACAAATGCTGACCAGGTCACCGTGAGCAATCCAGCCCTGCACCGGCCGGCAGCCACAATTTTCGGCGAAAGAATCGAAAATTTCAGATTGCATGTTGATCGCCAGGGTATTGGCACGACACAGAATCGACGCCATCCGCGCAAACTCGTCGGTAAGCGCGCCTTCGTACGAGAAACGGTCACCGCGAAATGCAAACTCGCCAGCGGCAATCACACCGGGTATAGCCATGAGTTGCTTTACGATATTCATCGAGCCCTCTCCATTTATGTTTATCTACGGCTTGATTATGTTCAGCACGTTGTGGCACTTTGTCACACCAAGCCGCAATATAGAGCCACCATGCAAGACAACGCAATAGCCCCCGCCCCAGCACCGCTCCCTACCCGAATCGCCGCCATGGTGTATGAATTGCTGCTGGTTACTGCAGTGCTATTTGTCGCCGCGCTGCCTTTCCTCTATCTGGTAGGCAGTGCAAAGACCGGTTGGCTGCGCCATGTTTTCCAATTTTATCTGGTGGGTGTGCTGTTCGCCTACTTCAGCGCGTTCTGGCTGCGCAGCGGGCAAACGCTGGCGATGAAAACCTGGCGCATCCGCCTGGTTAATCCAGACGGCGCGCCAGTGACGCTCAAACAGGCCGCGCTGCGATTCATTCTCGCCCTGCTGGGTCTGCTGCTGGCAGGGGCGGGGTTCTGGTGGGCCTTGTTCGACCGCGACCGGCAGTTCTTTCACGACCGCATCGTCGGCACGCGACTGATACGCGTGCCACGCAAAGCCTGACCATGCATTGGCGCGACCAGATGCGGGGGCACCTGCTGGAAATGCAGCCCGGCAGCGTGTGCGCACTGGATGAATCCGCCTGTCTGCTGGCCCAAAATGTGTTGCCCGCCACGCCGGTTTACCAGCACGACACGGCACCGGACGCGGCCTGCGCACTGGCACTCGGAATCGACATCCTGAGCGGTTTGAACGCACAGCAAGCCCAGCATCTGATCAACCAGACACGGCTGTATATCGCCCCGCGCATCCTGCTCGCGGTACCGTCGGATTGCGCCCTCGACGAGGCTGCGTTTCGCGCACTCGGTTTCATGCAGTCCGCAACCGATACAACCGACACTTTCCGTATTTTTCACTACGATCTCGACACTTACAAAACCGTGCCGGACTGGCTCAACGCCCGCTACTGGGCGCACCCCGAGCGCTGGACACCCTGATTGATCCCGCGTAGCAACACCCACCCCGAATACGCCATCGGTTACACTGCCTAATCCCCGCGCAAGAGCCCGTCATCCATGAAATTCATCCCCCATAACGCACTTGAAGAACAGCTGGCCGCCGTCCATGCGGGCACGCTCGACGCCGAGACTTTCGTGCTGCACCTCATAGACCAGCAGCTGTTCATGCCGGTGCGTGACGAGAAAAATCCCATTCAGGGGTTCCAGCGTTCGACCCAGGCCGATCTGCTGGTCATCGAAGACGAAGACGGCGAGCGCGTGCTGGTGGTGTTCACCAGCCCCGAGCGCGCCAAGCCGTTCGTCGAGCATTACCCCGGTTTTTCGGGCGGCATCCTGACCGAGTTTTCCTGGCTGCTGCGCCGCATTGGCGGGGGCGTGCCGATTGCGCTCAACCCGGGCTGGGACATCGGCATGGACTTCGACGCCGACATGATCGGCCAGCTGGTTGCCCAGCTCCCGCCCGAGCATACCGCCTGATTTTCGACTCGCTGCCATGTTGCCCGAACACGCGCTAGCCGAATTTCGCTCTGCCCTGGGGGCAGAGCGCGTCTTCGACGACGTTGCCACGCGTGCGCTGTACGCCCACGATGAAACGCCGCGCCAGATCGAGCCCGAAGCCGTGCTGTTCCCGGCTTCGCACGACGATGTGGTCGCACTGGCGCGCATCGCGTTCCAGTACCACAT
>JAAPAA010000366.1 GCA_012274165.1 Thiobacillaceae bacterium | reverse complement strand
GGGCTGCACATCGCGATGCCGCTGCTGCCGATGGGCGCGGTGCTCGCGCTGCTCGGGGCGTTCGCGCTGATGACAGCGTGGCGACTGCGGCTGGATGCGCCCGCCACCCAGATGGAGTTTCTGGCGCATCTGCTGGTCGATCTCACCGCGTTTGCGGTGCTGGTTTTTTTCAGCGGCGGCGCGACCAATCCTTTCGTCTCATTGATGCTGGTGCCGATCATCATCGCCGCGATCAGCCTGCGCCCGCGCTGGGTGTGGCTGCTGGCGGCGGTGGCGGGCAGCTACTACGCACTGGTGTTGTTTGTGTACCAGCCGCTGGCGATCGCCGACCCGGTCGCCGCCTACGGCATGCATCTCGGCGGCATGTGGTTCAACTTTCTCATCAGCGCCGCGCTGATCGCGTTTTTCATCACCCGCATGCACGCCGGCTTGCGCGCGCGTGACGGCGAGCTCGCCGCGCTGCGCGAAAAGCAGCTGCGCGACGAACGCATCCTCGCGCTCGGCACCCAGGCGGCGCTGGCAGCGCACGAACTCGCCACGCCGCTTGCCACCATCCAGTCCACCGCGCACGAACTCGCAGTCGAATTCGCCAACGATCCCGATATCGGCGCCGACTGCCAGCTGCTCGAAAAACAGGCGCAGGCGTGCAAGCGCATCCTGACCCAGCTGGCCGCGCGCGCGCAGGATAGCGCGCCGCAAACCACGTCGCTCGATGCCTGGCTGGCCGCACTGGTCACCCACTGGCAGGTGATCCGTCCGGATGTCCACCTGAAGACAACGCTGCCCCCGACGCAGCGTGATTTCACTCCGCCCGACGGGTTGGAGCAGGCCATTCTGAACGTGCTGAACAATGCCGCCGATGCCTCACCCGCTGACGTCGAACTCGATGTGACCGCAGGAAACGATGCACTGTGGATCGACATCGCCGACCGCGGCACGGGCTTCACGCCCGCGCAAAAAGCACAGGCCGGGCGCGTGCTGTTCAGCGACAAAGCGGGGCAGGGCTGGGGCATGGGGTTGGTGCTCACTCACGCCACGCTGGAGCGGGCGGGCGGCGCGCTCACCCTCACCGAGCGCGCAGGCGGCGGCACGCTGGTACGCATCCAACTGCCCTGGAGTCCTGCACCATGAAGCTGCTGATCGTTGAAGACGATACCGATTTTGCCGAGGCACTGGCGCGTGCGATGCAGAAGCGCGGCGCAGAGGTCGAACAGGCGCACAACGCCACCGACGCGCTGGCCATCGCCGAGCGCTTTGCGCCGAGCCATGCCGTGGTCGATCTGAAACTGCCCGGCGAATCCGGACTCAAGGTGGTGGCCGCGCTGACGGAACGCTGGCCGGATATCGCCATCGTGGTGCTCACCGGCTACGCCAGCATCGCCACCGCCGTCGAAGCGGTGCGGCTGGGCGCGCGGCATTATCTGGCCAAGCCCGCCAACGCCGACGAAATCCTCGCCGCATTGCAGCGCGACCAGCCCGATGCCACGCTGGAAGTCAGCGCCGAACCGCTGACGGTGGCGCGACTGGAATGGGAGCACATCCAGAAAGTGCTGAACGAACACGACGGCAACATCTCGTCCACCGCGCGCGCGCTGAAAATGCACCGCCGCACCCTGCAGCGCAAACTCGACAAGCACCCGCCCAAGCCGGAATGATCCGGCTGCCGAATCAGTGTCCTGCTGTACCCCAATCGATCAGGCCGAAATAGGCCGTCGCCAGCACCACGACGCCGAACACGATGCGGTACCACGCAAACAGCGTGAAGTCGTGACGGCTGATGAAACGAATCAGCCCTCGCACCGCCAGCAAGGCGCTGATGAACGAGGCCGCGCCGCCCACTGCGAACATGCCGATATCGTTGGCGCTGAACAGATGCCAGTTTTTGAGGACGTCATACGCGGTAGCGGCGAACATGGTCGGGATCGCCAGGAAGAAAGAGAACTCCGCCGCCGTCTTGCGCGACAGCCCGAAGAACAGGCCACCAATGATCGTCGCGCCGGAACGCGAGGTGCCTGGAATCATCGCCAGCGCCTGCGCGAATCCGACTTTCAGCGCATCGCGCCAGTTCATGTCGTCGATCGTTTCCGCGCGCACCACGTGCTTGCGGCGCTCCGCCCACAGGATCAGCACGCCGCCGACGATCAACGCGGAGGCAACGACAATCGGGTTGAACAGGTAGTGTTTGATCTGCTTGATAAAGAGGAAGCCCAGCACCGCCGCCGGCAAAAACGCCACGAACAGATTGATCGCCAGCCGTTGCGATGCAGGTTCGGATGTCATGCTCACCAGCGCATGCCCCAGCCGCGCGCGGTATTCCCACACCACCGCCAGAATCGCCGCGAACTGGATCGCGATCTCGAACACCTTGCCCTTGTCGTCGTTGAAGCCAAGCAATTGCCCGGCGAGGATCAGATGCCCGGTGCTGGATACCGGCAGAAACTCGGTCAGGCCTTCGATGATGCCAAGGATGAGAGCGTGAAATAGCAGCGTGGGGTCGGTCATAGTCAGGCTTTGAGCAGAAAAAAGGCGCGTCCAGCGGACGCGCCTGCGGATTATACGCGGGGCGAATTACACCTTGCGGTAGACCTCGGCACCCTGCTTCACGAATTCAACCGCTTTCACTTCCATGCCTTTGGCCAGCGCGTCGGCTTCGTTGAGACCTTCCTTCGCTGCATATTCGCGCACGTCCTGGGTGATTTTCATCGAGCAGAAATGCGGGCCGCACATCGAGCAGAAGTGCGCGACCTTGGCCGATTCCTTGGGCAGGGTTTCGTCGTGGAAGGACTTGGCTTTTTCCGGGTCGAGGCCAAGGTTGAACTGGTCGTCCCAGCGAAACTCGAAGCGAGCCTTGCTCAATGCATTGTCGCGAATCTGTGCACCGGGATGGCCTTTCGCCAGGTCGGCGGCATGGGCGGCAAGCTTGTAGGTGATGATGCCCTCCTTGACATCGTCCTTGTCCGGCAGGCCGAGGTGTTCTTTCGGCGTGACGTAACACAGCATGGCGGTGCCGTACCAGCCAATCATCGCAGCGCCGATGCCGGACGTGATGTGATCGTAGCCGGGCGCGATGTCGGTGGTCAGCGGGCCCAGCGTATAGAACGGCGCTTCGTGACACTGCTCCAGCTGGATATCCATTTTCTCCTTGATCAGCTGCATCGGCACGTGGCCGGGGCCTTCGATCATCACCTACACGTCGTGCTTCCACGCCACCTGCGTCAGCGCGCCCAGGGGTTTGAGCTCACCTAGTTGTGCGTCGTCGTTGTCGTCGTAGATCGAGCCTGGACGCAGGCCATCGC
>JAAPAA010000048.1 GCA_012274165.1 Thiobacillaceae bacterium | reverse complement strand
GTATTACTTCGGCACCGAATACCGGGCCATCACCGAGGTGTTGCGGAAGACACTGTTCTTTGCGCCGCTTGGCGGACTACTGGCCTGGGGCGTGGCGCGCCAGCCCTGGCGCTGGCGCGGTCCACTGTTTGCGGTGGCCATGCTGGCGCTGGTGTCGATGCCCGCCTTCATCGAACTGGGGCAGGTGATGTTGCCGGAGAAGATCGCCGACGCTACCGACTGGTTTCTGGCCTGGATGGGCGGGCTGACAGGCTACGGCGTGGCGCGCCGCATGCTGCGGGCACCGCGCCTTGCTGTGCCCGTACGGATTGCCGTCAACGCGGAAGCCGCCGCGCCACGCGCTGTACCCCCTGTACGCTGGCATTTGCCACTGATGCTGGGCGGCATGACCGTACTTTTCTGGGGCGCGACGCATGCGCCCTTCATGCCTTACAACGTGCGCGAACTGCTGCGGCACGATGCCGCCTGGCTGTCGGCGCTGCTGTTTGCGCTGGTGTGCTACTGGTTGTCCGTATGGCCGGTATGGCTGGCGCGGCGGCGGGTGTCCGGCTTGTCTCGCCTGGGACAAGTACCGCTCGGTTTGCTGGTGTATGGCGGGGTCGCTTTTCTGCTGCTGAATGCGGCCGTGCCAGACGAAAGCCTGTTTGACGTGGCCGGCAGCCCGGTGCTGCACTGGCCGGGGCAGTGGGAGCTCGGGCTGCGCTGGGTTGCTCTGGCTGCGATACCCGGTGCGTTGCTGTATCTGGCTGCGCAAACGGTGCGCCGCTGGCGCGGGCAACGACTCGGTGTGCTGCATTTCTGGGCAGTGGTTCCGGTGCTGGTGCTGGCGTATTGGGGCGTGATTGTGCAGGCGGACACCGACAACCTGGTCGAACTTCTCGCCACACCGCAGCCACTGGCCTTTACTGCGCTATGCGCCTGGCTCTACATCCTGTTTATCGCTGCGGCATTGCTCGCCTCGCCTGCAGTGCATCGCGCCACGCAGCTGACCGGCGTGTTGGTTTCGCTGCCACTCGCCGCCTTGTTTCTGCACCTCGGGCTGGCGGGCGAAATCGATAAATACGGCCAGCAATTCTCGGCCCTGCAGTTTTTACTGAGCACCAACCGTCAGCATTACGCTACGCTGCCTGCCATCTGGCTGCGCTACGGCGCGCTGCATATGCTTGTCATTGCGGTGCTTGCCTTCATACAATGGCCGTCCTTCCGCTCCGCTCAATCCCATCGTTCCCCCACCCCTCATGGCGCTAATTGACGTTTTTAATGGCGATGCCGATGGCATCTGCGCGTTGCACCAACTGCGCCTGGATCAACCAGCCGATTCCGAACTGGTCACCGGCCCCAAGCGCGACATCAGCCTGCTGAAACGGGTCAAGGCGCAGGCGGGCGACCAGGTCACGGTGCTCGACATCGCGCTGTCAAAAAACCGCGAGGCGCTCGATCGCCTGCTCGAAGCGGGCGCGCAGGTGCGTTACTTCGACCACCACCAGCCGGGCGACATTCCCGTCCACCCCCATTTCGAACCGCATATCGACACCGATGCCAACGTCTGCAGTAGCCTGCTGGTGAATCAGTATCTGGGTGGCAAACGCCTGGTGTGGGCAGTGACCGCAGCGTTTGGCGATAACCTCGCCGATGCGGCACGGCAGGCGGCGAGCCCGCTGGGTTTGTCCGCCGGACAGCTGGCGCAATTGCAGTCGCTCGGTGAATGCCTCAACTACAACGGCTACGGCGAAACGCTCGACGACCTGTTTTTCGACCCCGCCGAGCTCTATCGCCAGTTGCGGCCCTACGCCGATCCTTTCGCCTTCATCGCCGAGTCGGCGGCGTATCAAACGCTCAACGCCGGTTACCAGAGCGACATGGCGCGCGCGGTTGCAGTCAACGCGGCTGAAGCGCGCGCCAGTGGACGTATTTTCATGCTACCTGCCGAAAAATGGGCACGCCGGATTTCCGGCGTATTCGGCAACCAGCTTGCGGTCGAGTCGCCCGCGCAGGCGCATGCCGTGCTCACCGCCAAGCCGGACGGCGGTTATGTGGTGAGCGTGCGCGCACCGATGCTGGCCAAGTCGGGCGCCGACACCCTGTGCAGCCAGTTCGACACCGGCGGCGGCCGCAAGGGTGCCGCCGGCATCAACCATCTGCCCGAAGCCGAGCTTGGTCGGTTTATTGCTACCTTCTTTGAAATTTATCGCTGACCCCCGGAATCGACATGGACCAACTCATTGCACCCTACGGCGGCATCCTCGTTAACCTGATCGACCCCGCAAACAGCGAGTCGCTCAAGCAGGAAGCCCTGAGTCTGCCTTCGCTCGACCTCGACTGGCGGCAGCAATGCGAACTGGAAATGCTGATGACCGGCGCCTACTCGCCGCTTACTGGCTTCATGACGCGCGTCCAATGCACGCGCGTCGAAACCGAGCAGAAACTGGACGACGGCACCTTCTGGCCGGTGCCGGTTAGCCTCGCCAGCCGGCAAAAAGCAGCGGCCGATCTGAAGCCGGGCGATCGCGTGGCGCTGCGCGATGGCGAAGGCTTCATGCTCGCCGTGCTGACGGTCAGCGAGACGTGGGATGAGCAGGGCGTCTGGCATCTGGGCGGCGCGATCGAGGGCGTGGCGCTGCCGCCGCATCCCGATTTTGTCAGCCTGCGCGCCACCCCGGTCGAGTTGCGCGCCCTGTTCGCCAAGCGCGGCTGGCGCCGGGTGGTCGCCTGGCAGGCGCGCCAGCCGATGCACCGCGCGCAGTTCGAGTTCTGTCTGAAAAGCGCGATCGAAAACGAAGCCAACCTGCTGCTGCATCCGCAGGCGGGCGGCGACATCACCGATGCGCCCGCCTATTTTGGTCTGGTGCGCAGCTTTATCGCCATCCGCGAGCGCTTTCCCGTGGCTTCCACCCAGTTGTCCCTGCTCCCCGCGCCGCCTCGCGGAGCAAGTGCCCAGGCGCTGCTGCTGCGCGCCATCGTTGCGCGCAACTACGGTTGCGCCCTGCTGATCGCGGGCGGCGAACATCAAACCGACGGCGAATACCGGCGCGGCAAAGATCTCGACCAGCCCGAAGGCGACGCGTCGTTGATCAAGCAGGCGGCCGACCAGATCGGCGTGCGCCTGATCGCCTATCCGCGCATGGTGTATGTGGAAGACCGCGCCGAACACCTGCCCGAATCCGAAGCGCCTGCCGGTACGCGGCAGCTCACCCTGAGTGGCGAAGAATTTCAGCGCCGCATGCAGGCCGGACTGAAAATTCCCGACTGGTACAGCTTTCCCGAAGTGCTGGCCGAACTGCACCGGCAAAGCCCGCCCCGCGAGCGGCAGGGCTTCACCGTGTTTTTCACCGGCTTGTCCGGCGCCGGCAAGTCCACCCTGGCGCGCTCGCTGGCGGCGCGGCTGATGGAGATGGGCGGCCGCTGCGTCACCCTGCTTGACGGCGACATCGTGCGCCGCCATCTTTCGTCCGAGCTTGGGTTTACCAAGGCGCACCGCGACATCAACGTCCGGCGGATCGGATTTGTCGCCAGCGAAATCACCAAGAATCGCGGCATCGCCATCTGTGCGCCGATCGCGCCCTATCGCCAGACCCGGCGCGACGTGCGCGGCATGATCGAGGCGGTGGGCGGCTTCGTCGAAATTCACGTCGCCACCCCGATCGAAACTTGCGAGGGGCGCGACCGCAAAGGCTTGTATGCCAAAGCGCGGGCCGGATTGATTCCCGAATTCACCGGCGTGTCGGATCCCTACGAAGTGCCGGAACACCCCGAACTGGCGATCGACACCACCGGGCTCGGCATCGACGAAGCGGTGCAGCAAATCCTGCTCAAGCTGGAACACGAAGGGTATTTGCGCTGAACTGCCTGCGCAAACTCGAAACAACAACGGCGGCCTGGAGCCGCCGTTGTTGTTTCCGTTACACGGAATCGATCAGATGGTTTGCGCGTGATGGGCGCGTTTTCCCCTGAAAACCTGCGGCGCCAGGGAACCGGCAAGCATCCCCGCCACGCTCGCCAGAAAGCCCGCGAACTGCGGCGGCATCAGCGCCTGGCCTTCGGGCAGCCAGACCTCCATCGGCAGCCAGACCGCCAGCCCCAGGACGATGGCGAGGTAGGCCCCCTGCGTGCTGGCACGCTGCCAGTACAGGCCGGCAACCAGGGGGACGAAGGCGATCACGAGGGTGATCTTGTAGGCGTTCTCCACCATCTGGTAAATCGTCACATCGGAATACAGGGCAAACAACGTAACCACGGCGGCGAAGCCCACCACCACCACACGCATGGTGAGCAGCAGGGTTTTGTCGTTGTGGTGGCTCAGATAGGGCTTGAGGATGTTCTCGGAAAACGTGACCGAAGGCGCCAGCAGGGTACCCGAGGCCGTGCTCATGATGGCGGAGAGCAGGGCACCGAAGAACATGATCTGGGCGAACACCGGCATGTGATGGAGGATGAGCTGCGGCAGGATCATCTGCGAATCCTTGTCCAGCAGGCCGGACACCATGCCGGGATCGATGAGCGTGGCGGAATAGGCGATGGTCAGCGGCACGAAGGCGAAGAAGAAATAGAAGCTGCCGCCCAGCACTGAGCCGGCGACCGCGATGTTTTCGTTCTTGGCGGACATCACCCGCTGAAACACGTCCTGTTGCGGAATGGAGCCGAACATCATGGTGATCCAGGCGGCGATAAAGGCAATGATGTCGCGGCTGTTGGCTTCCGGCCAGAAACGGAACTGGCCTTTCTGCGCGGCGTGTTGCACCACATGCCCGAGTCCGCCCGCCATGCTGGACGCCACGTAGAGGATGTACAGCAGGCCGACGACGATGATGCTCATCTGGAAAAAGTCGGTCAGCGCCACCGACCACATCCCGCCGTAGAGCGTGTAGAGCAGCACGATGGCAGCGCCAATCAGGGTGCCCTGGGATTGCGTGATGACGCCCTGGGACAGGAGATTGAATACCAGTCCGAGGGCAGTCATCTGGGCCGATACCCAGCCCAGGTAGGAAATGATGATGGCGAGGCCGGTGATGACTTCCACCTTGCGGTCGTAACGCTTGCGGTAGTAGTCGGTGATGGTGAGAAGATTCATCCGGTAGAGCTTGCGGGCGAAAAACAGCCCCACCAGGATCAGGCACATCGAGGAACCGAAGGGGTCGGACACGATGCCGCGCATGCCTTCGTTGAGGAAGGTGGCGGGGATGCCGAGGACGGTTTCGGAGCCGAACCAGGTGGCGAAAACGGTGGCGGTAACGATGTAAATTGGCAGATGACGCCCTGCCACGACGTAATCCCGTGTGTTGTGAACGCGCGTGGCGGCGTACATGCCGATGCCGATGGAGATGACCAGATAGAGGATGACGAAGCCGATGAGCATGGCGGAGCGAGTCAAAAATTAGTAACGATACGTGAAAATGAGACCGGAGCCCCAGTCCGGGCTGGCTTCGCTGAAGCCCCCTACGGCGTATAGATTCAGCCGGCTATCGGCGTTCAAATGCAGATTCAGGTAGAGCATGGCTTCGCTGATGGGTGAGCTGGTTGCCGTGACTGCCTGCTGCCAATCGTAACTTCCGCCGAATGACAGGGTGGGTGTGATCCGGTAATCCGTGCCGACCGACCCCAGCCACACATTGCGGTAGTCGATGCCGTCAGGGGAGCCCTTCCATTTATATCCCACGTCCAGAAAAGGCGTCCAGTTTTCGATGGGTTTGAAAACGCCGGCCTGCAGCGAGTAGTCGTTCTTGCCCGTGCCCAGGGATTTTGATGCGCTGGCGGTGCCGAATTTTATTTTTCCGCTGAGGTCAAGCCCCGCCCAGTGGGTGCGTTCATCCAGCAGGGTATAGGTGGCCCGGGCGGAAACATCGCCCATGCCCTCGGTGGTGACCAGGCTGCCCGACGAGTTGAGCGGGTCGCCTCCCGGTGTGACGCTGCCGTTGCCCTGAACACGCAG
>JAAPAA010000365.1 GCA_012274165.1 Thiobacillaceae bacterium | reverse complement strand
TTACACTGATCGAGTTGCTGGTATTCATCGTTATCGTCGGCATTGCAGCGACCGCCATTCTGGGTGTGTTCGGCAGCCTCACCCGTAATTCCGCCGGCCTGCTACCAGAAAAACAGGCGCAAGCCTTTGCCGCCAGCAAATTGGCCGAAATCATGGCGCAGCCTTTTGGCAGTGTCGGTAGCTACGCTGGTTCGACTGCCATGACCTTTCCGGATGGCTCGCTAGTTTCAAGCTTACCCGCCTACAACTTAACGATTTCTGTGATACCCGCGACTATCACAAGCCTGCCTGCTGTTGCCGCCATACCTCCTGCCAAAAGATTGCTGGTGACGGTTGTCGTCACCTCGCCCAATGGCGCAGTGGCGAGTATTCGCGGTATACGGGTTGCGCCATGAAGATAACGCTCAACATGCGCACCACTTATAAACGCACTTGCACAGGCTTTTCGCTGATCGAAATGATTGTGGCGATTACGGTGCTGGGCATTCTGAGCACCTCTGCTGCGGTGTTTTTGCGTGGACCTATCACGAGCTATTTCGATGCGGAACGGCGCGCTGATTTGTCGGATGCAGGTGGTTTGGCGATGGCGAAGTTGGGGCTGGATATTTCGGGTACCACTGTCACCGATGTGACGGTTCTTCCTCCTCCACCCGGGGGTGGATTTAGTTTTCTGATCGCGGCTCTTCCTGCCGCACCTGTAACGTACATATGCAGCGTGACAACGCGTACGTTGCGACGGGTGACGGGTGTACAGAACAATCTGTTGGCAAATGGTGTCTGGAATTGCCAGGTGCATCCTCTGGTGCCCGGGAATATTCCATTAGGTGGACTGGTCGCGGTGGAGCTGAATTTACGCAGTGAAGATGCGGCTGGAAATGACATGGGTGATCGCCTGAATCTTATTCGTACATTTCGTGTTGGACGATTGCAATGAAACAGCCCCAGAACGGATTCGCGCTGATTGCGGCCATTGTGCTGATCGTGGTACTGGCCGCGATGGCAGGGTTTGTGGCGACGATGGTGGGCGGGCAAAGCGCCAGTCAGCAGCTCGAACGTACGACTTATGTTGTTGAGGCTGCGGCGCAAACCGGGCTGGAGTGGGGTAAAAATCGAAAATTGGCTGGCGCGCTGAGCTGCCCATCCCCAACATACACGCTCACTTCACCCAGCCTGAGCGGCATTAACATCTCAGTTGCATGTGGTGCCACCAATAAGATCAGTTCTACCGCGACATTCGGGGTGGTGAGCAGTCCGGATTTCGTTGAGCGCATCGCAACGGAGCCTTGAGAGAGGCGCATTAAGCATCTTCGCTTGCTATACTCGCCCACACTTTCATTTCCCCATGACCTCACGTTTGTTTACTTGGCCCAAGCGTAAGCAGAAATCAGGCTATCTGGCGATTCAGGCCGGAGCGGGGGTGCTATCTCACGCCGAACTGAATTGGCAAAATGGCCGCCCGAATCTGACGTCATGTATCAGCCGCCCGGACGACGGCGAGTCGGCGAAAAACTGGGGGGTGTTCGGTCATTCGCCGGTGCCGGTTGGCGTGGTGCTGTCGGCGGGTGAATATCAGCTGCTGCCGATCGACGCGCCGCCGGTGCCGCTGGACGAGATGAAGATGGCGGTGCGCTGGAAGATCAAGGATCAAATCGAATTTCCGGTCGACGACGCCACGGTTGACGTGATCCGCCTGGAGTCGGGCGCCGAGGCGAGCGGCAAGCTGCTTGCGGTGGTGGCGCACAACCGCGTACTCAAAAAATACATGGGATTGGCCGAGCGCACACATTTCAATCTGGTGGCGATCGATATTCCCGAACTGGCGCAGCGCAATATCGCGGCGCTGCTGGAAACGCCGGATCGTGTGCTGGCGCTGCTGTCGTTTACGCCGCAGGGCGGTCTGCTGACGGTCACGCGCAATGGCGAGCTGTGCTTTCACCGCCGCCTGGAATGTAACCCGGTTGAACTGGCCGAGCAGGATGCTGACCGCCGCAGTGTGGTGTTCGACCGGCTCGCGCTGGAACTGCAACGCAGTCTCGATCACATCGAGCGTCAACACAGTGGCTGGCGCCTCGACAAAATCATGCTGGCACCGCCGCCCGTTGTGCCCGGCATGGCTGACTATCTGCGTCAGCAACTCTATTTGCCGCTCGAACTGGTCGACCTCACGGCGCTGTTTCCCAGCCAGCTTCCGGCCGAACCAGACAAGCTGGCAGCTTGCTGGTTTGCGCTGGGCGGCGCGTTGCGGCGCGAGGATAAAGCGCTGTGAGCCTGCAACAGATCAATTTGCTGAATCCGCAACTGCTGACGCCGCAAGTTGCGTTTTCCAGCAAAACCATCGCTTCGACGCTGCTTGGCGTGGTGGTGATGGGCTTGCTGGTGTATGGCTGGGTGGAGCGCAGCGCAGGAGGCATCAAGTCGCAGCAGGACCAGGTGCAAGCGGTGCACGATGCGTTGCAGGCAACAATCGACGCGCAGAGTCAGCCATCCGCGGATGGCACCACGCCGGAAGGCCGGCACAGCCAGGCGGTGGCCGAGGAAAAACGCCATATCGCGCAGTTGCAGCAATTGCAGGCAGCGCTGGGCATGGTTCAGGGCGAGGTCGGGTTTTCATCCCGTTTGCGCGCACTGGCAAACGAGGGCTTACCAGGGGTGTGGCTGACCGAAATCGAGTTTGGCCGGTCTGAGTTTCGGCTGGTGGGGCGGGCGCTGCAGCCAACTCGCATCCCCGACTATCTGGCGCTGCTGTCGCGGCAGCCGGCATTAAAGGATTTACCGCTGAGCCGTTTTGACATTCTTCCGAGCGAAGCAGGAAATGAGAATGCAGCAGCCGTGCCGGGCGTTGCGTTTGCCGTCAATCAGGCAGAGGCGAGTCAGTAATGGACTCGCTCAAGCTGACCTGGAAGACCTGGTCGATGCGGATCGACGCACTGACTTTTCGCGAGCGCATTCTGGTGTTTATGGCGGTGGCGGGCGTGGCATTGAGTTTGATGTTTATCGGCCTGATCGAGCCTGCACTCAAGCATCAGGAGCAAATGCTGTCGAACAGCGCTGTGTTGCAACAGGAAATATTTACCTTGCGCGAGCAACAGGCCAGCGCCGATCCGCTTAATCAAAACGGGGCCAATAGTGAGTTGGGCCGTTTGCACGAGCAGGCCAAAGCAATTGAGCAACAGGTGAAAACCCGTGAAAGCGGATTGATTGCACCGGAGAAAATGATCGCCGCGCTTAAAACCTTGCTGGCGGAGCAGTCGGGTTTGACCCTGATTTCTTTGGAGACCGAGCCTGGCAAACCCGCTTTAGCCGCACCCGAAGGTGAGGTGGCCACTGAGCCTGCCACCCAGCTACCGCCCGCGCAAACGTTTTACAAGCATGGCGTGACGATCCGCCTGCAAGGCAGTTACGCCGAACTGACCCATTACGTGGAGCGGCTGGAAGCGCTGCCCTGGACCATGCAATGGGAGTCGGTTCGCCTGGATGCACATGCGCACCCGCAGATTGAACTCACACTCAAACTGAATACCTTGAGCCGGGAGCCGACATGGGCGCGGCTATGAAGTCACTGTGGGTGAAATTTCTGCTGGCTTGGGCGCTTGCGTTGGCCACGAACTGGGCAACGGCTGCAATCGACCCCATGGCGCCGCCGAAAACCATGCGTGCAGCAGATGCGCCGCAGGACAGGGCGCTGGCATGGGTGCGGATGAATGGGCAGCAGTCAATCGCCTGGTACGGTGGCAGAACGGTCAAGTTGGGTGATGCGGTGGAAGGCGGGTGGGTAAGTGCCATTCGTGAAGATCATATTGTTATTTCGAGCAAGGGCGGAAGCCGCAGCGTCTATCTGTTCGATCGAACGGTTCGTAGCAATCGCACGCATTGAAGCGTCCAGACGAAATGGGGAACTGAACACAATGTATAAACAC
>JAAPAA010000364.1 GCA_012274165.1 Thiobacillaceae bacterium | reverse complement strand
TGGGCCGCATCGTATCCATCCAGGTGAGCGACGCGGGCCTGGATGGCCGCATCCGCCTCACATCGTTTGGCTTCCTGCCCGCGCCGCTGCGCGCGCCCGAAGTCACGATTCGCGCCTGCGCCTGGGATTACTACCGCCTCGCGCGCCGACTCGAGGATCCCGACACCCTGTTCTTCTCGCGCCGCCTTAGCATCGACGGCGACACCGAGCTCGGCTTGCTGGTCAAGAACGCGCTCGATGCGATCGACTGGAGCCGCCTGGGCGGGCGGCTGGGGCCGGTCATCGAACGGCTGCGCCGCCTCGCCGAAGCCCGCGGCGCGCATCACAAACCGTATTCCTGAGACTGCGTCCGGCGCCGAACCCGCGTGACACACAAAAAGGCATTGACCCAACCGGCCTATAATCCCCAGCTCATACTCCCTTTATCCTTGGTACAAGTCCCGCAGGCCGCGCCAATAACCGGTTTGAACACGTCCGGTAAAATCCGATGACTGTAATGACAGGAGCGGCGATTGGCCTTTTCCTTTGCGGACACCTTAGCGGAGCATTTCCTTCCAAATTTCCTTAAGACGAACGACACAGGCGGACCGACATGAGTAAAGACAAAGCACGAATCATTTACACCCTGACCGACGAAGCGCCCATGCTTGCCACAGTGGCGTTTTTGCCATTGGTTCGCAGCTTTGCGGCCCAAGCGGATATCGACGTGATCCCCAGCGACATTTCGGTGGCGGCGCGCATCCTGGCTGAATTTCCGGACCATCTGAGCGAAGCGCAAAAAGTGCCCAACAACCTGGCTGAACTGGGCAAGCTCACCCTGCAGCCGGATGCCAACATCATCAAGCTGCCCAATATCAGTGCCCCGGTGGCCCAGTTGGTGACTGCGATCAAGGAATTGCAATCCAAGGGCTACAAGATTCCGGATTATCCCGAATCGCCCAACACCGAAGAAGAAAAAGCCATACAGGCGCGCTATACCAAGTGCACCGGCAGCGCCGTGAACCCGGTGCTGCGCGAAGGCAACTCGGACCGCCGCGCCCCCCGCGCCGTGAAAGAGTACGCGCGCAAGAACCCGCACTCGATGGCGAAATGGAGCCAGGCCTGTCGTTCGCACGTGTCGCACATGCACCATGGCGACTTCTATCACGGAGAGAAGTCGATCACCCTGGATAGAGCCCGCGACGTGAAAATGGAGCTGATCACGAAGAGCGGCAAGACCATCGTGCTCAAACCCAAATTGGCATTGCTCGACAAGGAAGTCATCGACAGCATGTTCATGAGCAAGAAAGCGCTGCTCGATTTCTATGAAAGCGAGATCGAGGACGCATACAAAACCGGCGTATTGTTCTCGCTGCACGTCAAGGCCACCATGATGAAGGTGTCGCACCCCATCGTGTTCGGCCACTGCGTGCGGATTTATTACAAGGACGCGTTTGCCAAGCACGGCAAATTGTTCGACGAGTTGGGTGTTAACGTCAACAATGGCATGGTCAATCTCGACGACAAGATCGCCAGCCTGCCGCAAAGCAAGCAGGAAGAAATCAAGAACGATCTGCACGCCTGCCACGAACACCGCCCCGAGCTGGCGATGGTGGACTCGGCCAAGGGCATCGACAACTTCCATTCGCCCAACGACATCATCGTGGACGCATCGATGCCGGTCATGATCCGCAATGGCGGCAAGATGTGGGGCGCCGATGGTCGTTTGAAAGAAGTCAAGGCGGTGATGCCCGAGTCGACTTTTGCGCGCATCTATCAGGAGATGATCAACTTCTGCAAGTGGCACGGCAATTTCGATCCCAAGACCATGGGTTCGGTGCCCAACGTGGGCTTGATGGCCCAGCAAGCCGAAGAATACGGTTCGCACGACAAGACCTTCGAAATTCCCGAAGACGGCGTGGCCAATATCACCGATCTGGCCACCGGCGAAGTCTTGATCAGCCAAAAGGTGGAGCAAGGCGACATCTGGCGCATGTGCCAGGCAAAGGACGCCCCGATTCGCGATTGGGTGAAGCTGGCGGTGACACGCGCGCGTAACTCGGGCACACCGGCTGTGTTCTGGCTCGACCCCTATCGTCCGCACGAAAATGAATTGATCAAAAAAGTCCATACCTATCTCAAGGAGCACGACACCAAAGGTTTGGATATTCAAATCATGTCGCAAGTGCGCGCGATGCGTTTCACGCTGGAGCGCGTGGTACGCGGCCTTGACACCATTTCGGTCACCGGCAACATCCTGCGCGACTACCTGACCGACTTGTTCCCCATCATGGAATTGGGCACCTCGGCCAAGATGTTGTCGATCGTGCCTTTGATGGCCGGCGGCGGCCTGTACGAAACCGGCGCCGGCGGTTCCGCGCCCAAGCACGTGCAGCAGTTGGTGGAGGAGAACCACCTGCGCTGGGATTCCCTGGGCGAGTACCTGGCCCTGGCGGTGTCCTTCGAAGACCTGGGCATCAAGCATGGCAACAACAAGGCCAAAATCCTGGCCAAAACGCTGGACGCAGCCACCGGCAAATTGCTGGAAAACCGCAAGGGTCCATCACCCAAGACCGGCGAGCTCGACAACCGCGGCAGCCAGTTCTATTTGGCGATGTACTGGGCCCAGGAATTGGCCGCCCAGAAAGAAGATAAGGAACTGCAAGCCAAGTTCGCATCATTGGCCAAAACGCTGGCCGACAGCGAGAAAAAGATTTTGGCCGAACTGGCAGCGGTGCAAGGCAAACCCGCCGACATCGGCGGCTACTACATGCCTGACCTGCAGAAGATGACGGCGGTGATGCGCCCCAGCGCCACCTTCAACGCCGCGTTGGAGAGCTTCAAGGCCTGAGCGTCTATTAGCATATGAGGGGATACCTCCCCTCATGCTCCCCTATATCGGGCGTTGCAAAATTTCATTTTGCAAGGGGCTCAGATTGACACTGCGCGTCGCAGACGGCTGACCTGAGCGCGGGAGCGCCCAGGTCTTGCTTGTTCTTGCGAGTTTTGGGGCAATAGCGCCGTCTGGATACCATCGATTTTCGCGGCCCCGCGTCCTGCCTTCGACCCGCCCGAGACTGCCGCCCCGAGCGGGACTGCGGTCCTTACTTGAGCAGGCCTTCGGCCTTCATCGTCTCCTGCACGGCGGGCCGTGCGCCTACCCTTGCCATGAAGGCCTTGATGTTCGGCCATTTGCCCAGATCGATCTTGTGGAAGTTGGTCCAGTTGAGCACCGTGAACAGGTAGGCATCGGCCGCGCTGAATTTGTCGCCCATCGAATATTGCTTGCCTTCGAGCAGCTTCTCCAGCGCATTGAAGCGGCGCTCGATCACGCCGAGCTGGACTTCTTTCATTTCCGGCGTCATCTTCGGGTTGAACAGCGCGCCGATCTGCTTGTGAATTTCGCTGGCGCAGAAATTGAGCATTTCCATCAGGTGGTAACGCTCCATCGTGCCGAACTTCGGCGCAAGGCCGGATTCGGGCTTCTGGTCGGCGAGGTACTGGCAGATGACGCCGACTTCGGTGAGTACCTCGCCGTTGTCGAGCTTGAGTGCCGGAACGTAGCCCTTGGGATTGATGTTCCAGAAATCGTCGCCGCCGGCGGTCTTCTTGTTCGGGATGTCGACCTTCTCCGTGTCGAACTTGAATCCCGCTTCGCGCAGGACAATGTGCGGCGCCATCGAGCAGGCACCCGGTGAATAATAGAGTTTCATGCGTGGTCCCTTCTGTAGGTTTCCAATGAAAAGAGGCCATTTCGCAATTACCGAAACGGCCTCTCAACGGCGATCGGATGTCGCCGCTACAGCTTACACGCGTTCGAATATTCCGGCAGCCCCCATCCCCGTGCCGACGCACATGGTAACCATGCCGTACTTGAGGTTTTTGCGCCGCAAAGCATGAATCACGGTAGCCGAGCGGATCGCGCCGGTCGCGCCCAGCGGGTGGCCCAGCGCGATGGCGCCACCCATCGGATTCACCTTGGCCGGATCGAGCCCCAGGTCCTGCATCACCGCGAGGGACTGCGCCGCGAAGGCTTCGTTCAATTCGAACCAGTCGATCTGATCCTGCGTGATGCCGGCCGCCTTGCACGCGACCGGAATCGCTTCTTTCGGGCCGATGCCCATGATCTCCGGCGGCACGCCTCTCACCGCGAACGCGACGAAACGCGCGATCGGCGCCAGATTGAACTGCTTCAGGCTTTTTTCGCTCACCAGGATCAGCGCGCCGGCGCCGTCCGAAG
>JAAPAA010000363.1 GCA_012274165.1 Thiobacillaceae bacterium | reverse complement strand
GCCGTCGTAATGGCGAGCCACGCGTGGGCGGCGACCGGAGCCTGCAGCACCGCGCCGAAGGCAAAGTGGCAGCCGCAGTCCACCCTCGAGACCCAGCTCAAGGCGGAAGGCTTGAACGTCCGCCAGATCAAGGTCGAGAAGGGATGTTATGAGGTCTATGCGACCGACAAGGACGGCAAGAAGCTCAACCTCGCCTACAACGCCGAGACGCTCGAGAAGCTGGCCAACCCCGAGGCCGGCGAAAACTGATCGCCCTTCCACCGTCTGAAATATGCGCTCCCCCAACCCGTTGCGTATCCGCGTTTGGGATGTGGTGGTGCGCATGTTCCACTGGAGCTTGGTGCTGAGCTTCGCCATCGCCTGGCTCAGCGCCAACTCCTGGGAAGATTTGCACAGCTGGGCCGGCTACGCCGCCGGTAGCCTGATCGCGTACATGATGGACGACCAGAGTGTCACCACCGATGAACTGTTCGCCGCAGGCGCCACCTTCACCTTGCTGGCTTGGGGTTTCGCGTACCTATTCCTGCTGGTGCAGGCGCTGCAGCCTGGCTGTTTTGCCGCTGCAGTGAATCCGGGCGCGCCGCGCACATGGACCGAACTGATGTACATGAGCTTTGCACTGCTGTCGAGTACAGGCATCGGCGACGTGTTCCCGATCACGCCCCATGCACGGGCGCTCGCAGCGCTGGAAATGTTTGTCGGCGTGATGTACCTTGCTGCCGTCGTGTCCCGGCTGATCGGGCTCACGTTGCAGAAGCGACACGACCACACTGGGCAACGCTGAGGGTCGGATTTGGCGTACCACCCTGTTGCCCGCGTCAGACATGGCAGTCACGGACGCCCCAGACTCGGCGATGCCGCCAGCACTCTCATCCTGCGCAGTCTGGACTCGAGCCGGTGCTCGGCCGAAGGCGCGAAGATGCGCAACCAGAGCCCAGACCCCGAACTGCCGGTCACGATGGCGTGGTACTGCTGGTCAACATGCGGCTGAAGCAGCAGCGCGGCTTCGGACTTGTGCATCCGCCGCTCGTCAGTCTGGGCGGCGTCTTCCTGCGCGGTGCAGTGCTCGGCGAGTTCACCCAGTTCCGCTGCGCTGTGGGGCGGCCGTTGCCCCGGCGAGGACGGCTCTCTGTTCGCTCACGCACGGACAGCCAGCACCGGCGGGTCTATGGTCTTGCTGGCGAGCCAGGAAGCCGGCGCATCCAGAGTTCAAGGCGGCCATGCCGCCTTGCCCCGAATGCGATGCGGCTGTACGCCTGTGTGCCCGACCAAGTGAAGCCCGCGACCCTGGAGTTGTCGGTGAGAGAACGGCATGTCGTTTCGAGATCGAAGGGTCAGATGGACGCTGCCAAGTCAGACGACAGCGAACAAATGCAAATCTGCTGCCAGGCCAAGGGTAAAGGGGCCGCCCGAGGGCGCAACGATCGGTTGGGTCGACTTCGTCGCTCCAGAGCTTGAAGCCTTGTGGTGTGTTGGGTTCGACTGTGCCGGCCAAGGCAAAGTCACTGCATCACGGTCACCCGCAATCAACACTCGGCTTGCGCGCGGCGCGTTGTTGCGGGGATCAAAGGCGTACCGGCGGTCGCCCAGGTGGGTCTCGAATCGACCGGCGAAATCCATCGGACTCAGTTCGGGCGTAATGTGAATATCGCCCAAGTACCTCGTGCAGTAGCGCGCTGGAATGTGCATGCAGCATAGCTTTCACTCAATGATTCGGCAATCTCCGCGAAGGACGCCTCGACCGCGTTCCTCCTTCCATGCGCAACATCATCGACTTCAGTTCCTGGCAAGGCGGCCTGACGACACTGCTTGGCCTGGCTCTGGTTTCGCTGGTGGCCGTCGGAATTCGCCTGCTTGTCATGCAAACCGTGCAGCAACGGCGCGAACGCGCGAATCGCCAGATCAACGAGCGCCTGAAGACACTCATCGCCGCCTACAAGACGCTGGGGGGCTCGTTCACTGGCACTCTGACCGTCGATCCGAGCCACCTGCGCGAGACTCGCGCTGCCGATGGGGGACGTGACTCACCGGAGCCTGCGATGGCCGGCTCCGATCGACGTCGTCGGCTACGTGATGCCGTCGAGGCGGCGCTGTCGGATGTCATGCTGCTGGGAACACCCGAGCAGGTGCGCCTCGCGGTCCAAGCGGTCAACGGGATGGTGGCCGGTCGGAACGTGGAGACTGCAGCGCTGGTCTCCTCACTACGGACCTTCGTCCGCGAGGTGCTGGACCTTGACAAGGTTCCAGCGGATGTCTCAATCCCCAAGCAGGGCCCGCTGCGTCCTGCCGGCGACAGCACACGGGCCGCACGCGGCGAGCGTGCCGGCGGCATGGATGGCGGGCGAAGTGGTGGCCAAAGCGGTGAGGGCGCGGGTGCTGGCGGGCTGGGCCTGTCTCACGGACTTGGGGCTGGCGCAGAGGAGCCAGACGGAACTGCGCATCCCTAGAATCTACGACGACTGGGACTCCCGACTGGCCGCTTCGCAGCGATCAATTCGGCGACGACGAAGTCATTCGGCTGGCCGGTCGATCGCATCGAGAACAAGCCGTCGCAGATCCGCGACGGGCTCATACTCTTGACATGCAAGAAGTCATCGCACCACCCAGCGTTCTGAAAGTGCTCCTGATTGCAGCCATCCCGGTCGGTGCTGCGCTGATCGGCGCGACGGTCGCGGCCCTGCGCCCACCCGGACTGGTCGTCCGAAGCAGCATTCAGCACTTTGCGGCAGGTGTCATCTTCTCGGTGGTTGCAGTGGAGTTGCTGCCTGAAATCCGTAAGGGACACGATCCCTTCGAGGTAGGTTGGACGTTCGCTGCCGGTGTCGCACTGATGCTGCTCATCGACAAATTGGTCAAGCGCTACGGTCACGCCAGCGTAAGTGGGCCCTCTCCGGGACAACTGGTGCCGATTGGCGTGGACTTGCTGTTGGATGGACTGCTCATTGGCATTGCGATGACGGCGGGCCTGAAGCAGGGGATTCTGCTCACCGTCGCCCTGACGCTGGAGCTTTTCTCCTTGGGATTGGCAATGGCGTTGGAGTTCGGCAACTCGAAGATGCGCGTCCGGATCCTGGCGCCCACCGGCATCGCCTGCCTGATGATCGTGGGCGCGTGGCTCGGCAGGACCATGCTGGCGGATGCATCGGAGCACACAATGGCAGGACTCCTGTCCTTCGGTTCCGCGGCGCTGCTCTTCTTGGTGACCGAGGAGTTGTTGATCGAGGCCCACGAGTCTGCGAACACGGCGGTGACCACGACGATGTTCTTTGTCGGATTCCTCATCTTCGAATTGCTGGGCATGCTGGAGTAGTGTCCACCATTGCCCGATCAGAGTGGCGCAAATGGCAGGAGCCCAATCCCGCGCCCGCGCATCAGGGTGATTGCAGCCGCAGGCGAGTAGTAGAACCTTGGTTCGCCTCGCGAAAGCGTGTCACCGTGCAAACTGCAAGGG
>JAAPAA010000047.1 GCA_012274165.1 Thiobacillaceae bacterium | reverse complement strand
GCAGGTATCCGGCACCTGCGCGTCACCGCAACTGAGAGACCTCGAACACCGCATCGATACCCTGTCCGTTCCAGTTGTATTCGAGATAGGCGGCATGCAGGCAGTTTTTCAATACTGCGGTGCTGAAGGCAGCCAGGCATTCGCCAGAGGGGTGCCGCACCGAGGGGTAAAGAATGCCGCGTACGCCGTCGGACCTGAGTTTTCGCCCGATGCCCTGGGCATGGTCGTAGTCGTCGGGATCGACGATGCGCGGGTCGGCATGGCTTGCCTCACGCAAGTCGGCCACCTCGTAGGCGGCGTGCAGGCAGTTTTTCACGATCCCCGTGCGCAAGGCGGCAGGCATTCGCCACCCCGGCTCGGCTGCCCTTCGGGCAGGCCTTTAGTGTATTTGTCTGATTGGTTTCGACACCGCTCAGGGTGACACCCTCTTGGCCGTCTTGTTTTGTTTCTCGCATAGCTCGACCGATTATCGAGATGTACTAACGGCGTCAGCCCAGCGGGTAAGGCGGCTGCCCGATATCGTCCCATACCGACTACACCTAAATCCGTCTGGCCAGCTTGCGACCGGGCAGACCAGTGTCTAGATTGAACTGATAGGGCTGGCTGGCATAGGGTTTGCCGGGTCGTGGCTCCACACCGAATCGGGGGATCAAAATGATGAAACATGTACTTGTTCCAGCAGTCCTGTTTGCGATGGTGGCAGGGGGCTGTACCGACATGCCCCAAATGGGGGGCGGCCCGACATATGGTGATACTGCAGGTACCGTGTCCAGCCAGAGCGAACGCAGCGGCAGGATCACGTCGCTGGAAATCGTCCAGGTGGACGAGAACTACAAATTGGGCGTGGGCACGGCAGTGGGCGCTGTGGCTGGCGGCCTGCTCGGCTCGCAGATTGGCCAAGGCAGCGGCGCCACCCTGGCCACCGTGCTCGGTGCGGCGGCAGGCGCAGCGGCGGGCACTGTGGCCCAAAGCAAAATGCAGAAACAAAACGCGCAACGCGTGACGGTAAACATGAGCACAGGCGGCGCGGTCACCATCGTGCAGCCGGAGGATACCCGGCTCAGGAACGGCATGTACGTAATGGTCGAGGGCAGCGGCGAAACCGCGCGCGTGGTGCCGAAATAAACTGTTGTTCCGCGGCGCGCCGTAGTGCGGTGCGCTCGCGAATCACTTTCTCCCGGCAGTTTTCCTTGCAGCGTACTTCAGCCACGCCCTGCCCTCACAGCACCTGATTGACCTCGAACACCGCATCGATGGCCCGGCCGTTCCAGTTGTATTCCAGGTAGGCCGCGTGCAGGCAGTTTTTCACGATGCCGGTGCACAAGGCGGCCAGGCATTCGCCACCGGGGTGGCGTACCGATGGATACAACATGCCTTGTGCGCCATCTGCCCTGAGTGTGCGGCCGATGCCCTGGGCGTAGCCGTAGTCGTTCGGGTCGACGATGCGGGGCTCGGCGTGGCTGGCCGCGCGCAGGTCGGCCACCTTGCCCCTGGCTTGCACGCTGTAGAGCCGCATTTGCAATCGCATGGGCGGCTCGGCGGTGGCCTGCATGAACAGGGCCGAGTGATGGCGGGTTTCGGCGATGGCGGTGTCCTGCTTGCGTGCGCAATAGAACACGCCATAGCTGCCGTCGCTGAAGCGGCTGCCCTGCGGGTTGAGATGGGTGAAGGCGGCCATGATGCAGGTGCTGCCGGGGCCGAACAGCCGCTCCTCCGCAGAGACCAGGCTGATCTCGCCGACTTCGTCGCGGATGCGGTCGTTGGTCATCGCCTCCAGCGCATACAGGGCATCAAAATCCGCCGGGCTGGCCACGCGTTCGAACAGGCCCACCGAGGGAAAGCGGCTGGGGATGACCCGGTATGCCGGGTTCCAGTTCAGTGTTTTGTTGGGGTAGCTCAAGCCCAGCCGCCGCGCCGGGCATCCAGATACTGGCGCACCGCCAGCAGGTCGGCGACGTTGCCGCCGAGCATGCGGTCGAGCGCGCTTTTGCCGCCGAACAGCGGCGCGGTGTTGGACTTTTTCACCCAGTCATCGGCCGCTGAGGTGGATGGCAACAAAATCTGCAGCGCCTTGTAGATGCCCAGAATGTAGGACAGGCGTTCGAGGGTGTCGCGCTTGAGATCGGCGCTCTCGGGGGTGGATTTCCACTTGAAAAAGGTCGAACGGCCGGGCGTGCCCAGCAGCACCATCTGTTCGTCGGTGTTGAGCGCCCAGTCGCGCGCGATGTTGAAGAACGCCCGCAGGCCGGCGGCCGACAGGTCGCGGCTGCTGGGCTGGCTCTGTGTTTTGACGGCCTGTGCTGTGCTTTGCATCTCAATCCCACCTTGGTTCGGATATGAACTTGGTGTGATTTATAGTCCATTTATAGACTTTTCGCAATGCCGGCACCGGGGCAGGAACTGAACCGGGGCTGATGCCCGGCTCGATTGATGCGCTTATTTTTTCTGTGCCTGGTGTGCGCGTGTGGTGCCGCCGGAGGGTACGGATTTGGACCCCAACACCTGGCCGTTTACGTCCTTGCCGTAGCTGCAGTCTTCGTCGTGAAGCGTTTTTTTGGTTTCTGCCACCGTATGAATAAAGCGCGGATCCTGGGGCCGCTCATGGCTGTTGACGAATGCGGCCACATCCCATGCGTTCTGGTCGCTCAGGGTATTGCCCTGCCCCAGCGGCATGTTGGCCTTGATGAATGAGGCGGCGGTGTTGATGCGATGCATGCCTGCGCCCCAGTTGTACGAGTCGTTGCCCCACAGCGGCGGGAAGGCGTAGCGATCGCCGGAACGGGTGCCTTCGCCGTTGGCGCCATGGCAGATGGCGCAGTTGGCCTGGTAGACCTTGGCGCCGCGCTCGAAGTCGGGTGCAAGCGGCGGTTTCGCCAGCGCGGGGTAGCCGCCGCCTGCCAGTTTCTTGCCGGTGGGCGCGCCGGTGGCCAGCCAGTAGGAATAGGTCACCAGGGCGGTCAGCTCCTTGCTGCCAAGTGGCGGGGCCTTGCCGTTCATACTGTAGTTGAAGCAGCCTTGCAGGCGTTCTTCGTAGGTGCTGACGGACCCGGTCTTTTTGCGGAAGGCGGGGTAGCTGACGTAGGCCGACCACAGCGGCGAGGAATGAGCCAGCCGGCCGCGGTCGAGGTGGCAATTCACGCAGTTGAGGCCGTTGCCGGTAAACGCGCCGGCGTACTGGTGCGTGTCGGTAAAGATGTTGCGGCCCAGCCGGATCATGTCGCCGAATTTGTCATTGGGGATGTCCTTTTCATCGGGCGGGGTGAATTGCAGAGCGGGTGCAGCATCGGCAGCGTACACGTTGGCAATGAGGCCGGTCAGCAGGATGAATGCAAGCGCACGCAGGGCAGGAAATCGGGTTTTAGTCATGGTGGGCTCCCCTGTTAGTGTTTGCCAAGGCTGGCGAGATAGGCGGCGACGGCTGTCATGTCTTCTTCGGACAGGCGATCGGCAACGGACTTCATCAAGCCTTGCGGATCGTTGTGGCGGCTGCCGCTTTTCCAGTCGTGCAGCTGGTTGACCAGATAGGTGGCGGACTGCGGGACGATGGTGGGGAAATGCGGCGCCACGCCTTGGCCCTGGTCGCCGTGGCACTTGAAGCAGGCGGGCACGCCCTTGCTCCAGTTGCCGGTCCTGGCCAGCTGCTCGCCCCTGTTGAGCACATCGCCGCTGGGGGCCGGCCCCAAGGCGGGCGGCACGGGCAGTGCGGCATAAAACTGCGCCGTGGCCGTTATGTCTGCATCGCTGAGCGCTTGTGCCATCGGCTGCATGATCGGGTTGCTGCGCAGGCCCAGTTTCATGTCGTGCAACTGCTTGGCCAGATAGTCCGCGTTCATTCCGGCCAGGCGCGGAAATCCGGCAGCGGATTGACCGGCTCCGTCCTGGCCATGGCAGGCAAGGCAGGCTGACGCGCCCTTGCCGTTGCCTTCACGTACGATTTTGGCGCCATCCGTCTGTGCAGCCTGCGCAAGGCTTGCGACCAGTACGAGCAGCGCCGCACCCCACGCCATTTTGTTTGCCATCATTGTGTGTTCCTCTCTCCAGAAGTCTTTGTCTATAGCCCCTGCTTGCGGCCGTCGGGCCTGGCAGGGTCGTCGCCCTCCTCGGCCTGCTGCTGCAGCGCCCACATGTGAGCGTACACGCCATTCATCGCCAGCAGTTCGGGGTGGCGTCCGCGTTCGACGATGCGGCCGCCTTCCATCACCAGGATCTCGTCGGCCTCGACCACAGTGGACAAGCGATGCGCGATGATGAGACTGGTGCGGCTTCGGGCAATTTCGAGCAGTTCGCCCTGGATGGCTTTTTCGGTTTTGGTGTCGAGCGCGGAGGTGGCTTCGTCCAGGATCAGGATGGCCGGGTTTTTCAGCAGGGTGCGGGCGATGGCGACGCGCTGTTTTTCGCCGCCGGAGAGTTTGAGGCCGCGCTCGCCGACGATGCTGTCCCAGCCCTGCGGCAGGCTTTCGATGAAATGCAGGATGTGGGCGGCGCGCGCGGCTTCGATGACTTCATCGCGGCGGGCAGCGGGGCGGCCGTAAGCGATGTTGTAGTAAATGCTGTCGTTGAACAGCACGGTGTCCTGCGGCACCACGCCGATGGCGGCGCGCAGACTGTCCTGGGTGACATGGCGGATGTCCTGGCCGTCGATGCGGATGCTGCCGCTGCCGACGTCGTAGAAACGGAACAGCAAGCGCGCCAGGGTGGACTTGCCGGCGCCGCTGGAGCCGACGGCGGCGACGGTTTTGCCGGCGGGGATGGTAAAGCTGACGTCGTGCAATATCGGGCGGTCGGCGTTGTAGGCAAAGTTCACATTTTCAAACTTCACTTCGCCCGCCACCACGTCGAGCTCGCGCGCGTCTGGCGCGTCTTCCACTTCGCGCGGCCGGTTCAGCAGCGCGAACATGCGCTCGACATCGGTGATCGATTCCTTGATCTGGCGATACATCACGCCCAGAAAACTCAGCGGCTGGAACATCTGCAGCAAAAAGGCGTTGACCATCACCAGGTCGCCCAGCGTCAGCGTGCCGTGGACCACGCCGTCGGCGGCGCGCAGCACCATCAGCGTGACGCCGATGGCGATGACGCCGGCTTGCGCGGTATTCAACAGGCCGAGCGATCGCTGCGATTTGAGCGCCATGTCTTCCCATTCGATCAGGCTGCCGTCGTAGCGCTGCGCTTCATATTTTTCGTTGCCGAAATACTTCACCGTTTCGTAGTTGAGCAGACTGTCGATGGCGCGGCCATAGGCTTCGGAATCGAGCGTATTGGCTTTGCGCACGAACTGGGTGCGCCATTCAGTGATGGTGACGGTAAAGCCGATGTAAGCCGCCAGCGTCACCAGCGTGAGCACGCCAAACACCCAGTCGAGCTTGTAGAACAGGATGCCGGCGACCAGCAGGATTTCCAGCACGGTGGGGGTGATGCGAAACAGCAGGTAGCCGACCAGGCTCGACATCGCGCGGGAGCCGCGCTCGATATCACGGGTGATGCCACCGGTCTGGCGTTCGAGATGAAAGCGCAGCGACAGCGCGTGCAGATGCTTGAACACCGCCATGCTGATGCGGCGCATCGCGCGCTGGGTGACCTTGGCGAAAATCACGTCGCGCAGGTCGGCAAAGGTGGTGCTGGCAAAGCGCAGCACGCCATAGCCCAGGATGAAGGCCAGCGGCAGCACCAGTTCGGGACGCGGCTTGTCGAGCGCGTCGATGATTTCCTTGAGCACCAGCGGCACCGCCACCGACGCCAGCTTGGCGCCGATCAGCAGCGCCAGCGCGACCAGCACGCGGCCGCGAAATTCCCACAAATAGGGAAACAGGCGGCCGATCGATCGCAGCGTGGGCTCGCCTGCCGGCGTCGCGGCGGCGGGCGAGTGAGGGGAAGAATGGGCGGACTCAAAGCTGGATGACATAAGGGCGTCGGGTTGGCTGCGTCGAGTAGAATTACGACTGGATTTTTCGATTTTACGTCCGCGCGGTCAATCCCGCCTCGATGTCTTAATAACATGACCCACCACACGCATTCGATGCTCTACGGCATTCCCAACTGCACCACGGTGAAAAAAGCCCGCGCCTGGCTGGCCGAACACAGCATTGACGCCGCCTTTCACGACTTCAAGAAACAGGGCGTCGATCCCGCCTGGCTGAAGGATGTCATCAAACAAACCGGCTGGCAGGCACTGCTCAACACGCGCGGCACCACCTGGCGCAAATTGAGCGACGCCGAACAAGCCGCCGCTGGCAACGAGGCCGGTGCGATCAGCTTGATGCTGGCGCAGTCCAGCGTGATCAGGCGCCCGGTGCTGGAACACGAAGGCAGGTATTATCTTGGGTTCGCCGAAGACCAATACCAGGCCCTGTTCGGGGCATAACGCCGCATGGCCAATAAAACGCTTGAGGATGAAATCCTGACCAATGAAACCCTGGCGCTTGCCGTTGAACTGCTCAAGCGCCGCTCGCTGACGCCCGACGATGCGGGCTGTCACGACCTCATCGCAGCCCGGCTGCAAACACTCGGTTTCCACATCGAGCGCCATCACCATTACGGTGTGGACAACCTGTGGGCGCGCCGCGGCCACGCTGCGCCGCTGGTGTGTTTTGCCGGCCACACCGATGTAGTGCCGACAGGGCCGCTGGAGCTTTGGCATTCCGACCCGTTCGAACCTGTCATCCGCGACGGCCAGCTTTACGCACGGGGCGCCGCCGACATGAAAACCTCGGTCGCGGCCTTTGTCGTCGCTATCGAACGCTTCGTCGCCGCGCATCCCGATCACCCCGGTTCGATCGCCTTTATGGTGACCTCGGATGAAGAAGGCCCCGCCAACGATGGCACGGTCAAGGTGGTTGAAGCCTTGAAAGCGCGCGGCGAATTTCTCGACTTCTGCATCCTCGGCGAACCGACCAGCGCGGCCGAATTCGGCGACACCATCAAGAACGGGCGGCGCGGCTCCTTGTCCGGCAAGCTCACGATCAAGGGCGTGCAAGGGCATATTGCCTACCCGCATCTGGCCAAGAATCCGATCCATCAGGCCGCGCCCGCCATCGCCGAACTCGCCGACACCATGTGGGACGAAGGCAATGCCTATTTTCCGGCCACCACCTGGCAGATATCCAATATTCATGCCGGAACCGGCGCCAGCAACGTCATCCCGGGCACGCTGGTGATCGACTTCAATTTCCGTTTTTCCACCGCCAGTACAGCGGAAGGCCTGATGGATGCCCTGCAGGAAATCCTCAACAGCCATGGCCTGGAATTTGAAATCGACTGGAGTCTGTCGGGTCGCCCCTTCCTCACCCCGCGCGGCCTGCTGTGCGAACGGCTAAGTGATGCCATCCACGAAGTCACCGGCCTCACCCCGGAACTGTCCACCACCGGCGGCACCTCGGACGGCCGCTTCATCGCCGACATCTGCCCGCAAGTGGTCGAATTCGGCCCGCTCAACATGAGCATCCACAAAATCAACGAACACGTCGCGGTGGAAAATATCGAACCGCTGACTGCGATCTATCAAAAAACCCTGGAAAAACTGCTGACATGATTGGCTTCGACGACACGGAATCTCTCATCACCCTGCGCGACTGGCTGCGCTTCGCGGTGTCGCGCTTCAACGAGTCCAAGCTGTTTTTCGGCCACGGCTCCGACAACGCCTTCGACGAAGCCGCCTACCTGATCCTGCACACCCTGCATCTGCCGCTCGACCGGCTCGATCCCTTTCTCGACGCCAGCCTCACCCACGACGAAGCCGAGCAAGTCAAAACCGTGATCGAGCGCCGCGTGCGCGAGCGCCTGCCCGCTGCCTACCTCACCCACGAAGCCTGGCTGGCCGAACATCGTTTTTATGTGGATGAACGCGTAATTGTGCCGCGCTCGTTCATCGCCGAACTGCTGCCCGAGCAGCTCGCGCCCTGGGTCGAGAACCCGGAAGACGTGACCCGCGCGCTTGATTTGTGTACCGGCTCCGGTTGCCTCGCCATCCTCGCCGCGCTGGCTTTCCCCGCCGCCACGATCGACGCGGTGGATCTTTCGCGCGACGCGCTCGACGTCGCCGCGCGCAACGTTGCCGATTACGGCCTGCAGGATCGCGTCGAGCTGGTCGCATCGGATTTGTTCACTGCGCTGGCAGGCCGCACCTACGACGTCATCATCAGCAATCCGCCCTATGTGAATGCTGAATCCGTCACCGCGCTGCCGCCGGAATATCAGGCGGAACCCGCACTGGCGCTCGGTTCGGGCGCGGATGGACTGGATGCCACCCGGCAAATTCTGGCGCAGGCCAAATCCCACCTCAATCCCGGTGGCCTGCTGGTGGTCGAAATCGGCCACAACCGCGACGTCCTCGAAGCCGCCTACCCCGCCCTGCCCTTCACCTGGCTCGACACCGAAAGCGGCGACCAGTTCGTGTTCATGCTGCGGCAGGAAGACCTGCCCAGCTAAGGCCTCATGACCGCCAGCAAGAAGGCATTCGGTGCTGGAGACGTGACAGTCAACCTGACAATTGGCTGTGTTTATAATGCCCGGAATGCCGCGGCCCCGTTCTGATCCCCTGCCGTTTCAATCCGCAACTACAGGAGCAAACCATGCAACAGCAACTGGATGTGTTCGTCGCTTCGCTTACCGCTTTCTGGACGCAACTGGCCGGGTTTGTACCCCAGCTGCTCGCCGCGCTGGTGTTGTTGTTTGTGGGCTGGCTATTCGCCAACCTGGCGAAAACTGCTGTGATGAAGCTGCTCGACGTGTTGAAATTCGACAGCCTCGCCGAAAAAACCGGCATCGAGGCGTTTCTCAGGCAAGGCAATCTCGATGTTTCGCTGTCGCGCCTGCTGGGCAAGCTGACTTACTGGGTCATCATTTTTGTGGTCATGGTCACCGTCGCCAACAGCCTCGGACTGCATATGGTGGCGGAGCTGTTCAACAAGATCGTGCTGTATATCCCCAACGTCATCGTCGCCATCCTGGTGCTGGTGTTCGGTGTGCTGGTGGCGCGCATCATCAACCGTATGGTGTTTGCCTACCTCAACAACATCGGCGTGCAGGGCGCGCTCACCATCAGCACGCTGTCGGAGTACGGCATCATTATTTTTGTGGTGTTCGTCGCGCTGGAACAGCTGGCGATCGGCACCGACCTGCTGACCGCCGCATTCCAGATCGGCTTCGGCGCGATCGGCCTGGCGTTTGCGCTGGCGTTTGGTCTGGGCGGCCGCGAGTGGGCGGCGGGCGTAATTAAAAAGCTGACCGAGAAGTAAAGTGAGCCCAAATCAAAACAAACGGCCTGCACATTTTTGTGCAGGCCGTTTGTTTTGAGGCTTTGATCAGCAGCGCTACCTGGCGCTTGATCCACCCACTGGTTTAACGCATGCGCGGCTTGCGCGTGTGCTTGTCGGGCACACCGCGAGTCTGGCGGCGTGGGCTCGGTGCCATTTCGGCCCATTCGAGCACGCGCGCGACCAGATCGTCTTCGAGTTCCATTTTTTGGCCACGCCGCAGTTGCGGCGGCAGCGCAATCGGACCGAAGCGCACACGCGTCAGCCGCGACACCGTCAACCCAAAAT
>JAAPAA010000362.1 GCA_012274165.1 Thiobacillaceae bacterium | reverse complement strand
CATTGCGGACAAGTCCGGTTGATCCGCCCCGGACATGCGCGAGCCAATCTGCGCGCTGAGCGCGTTGAAGGACACCACGCCTTGCTCAAAGGCGGTGACTGCCTCCGAGCCTTCGGCAATTGCGTCCTGCAGGATCGAGACGATTTGCGCGTCTGAATAGCGGGCTGCAGCGTCGTTGGTTGCCGCCAGTTCCACGTCGCGAATCCTGACGGTCACTGCTCGATTGGCGATCAAGGCATCGCGAAGTGCCTGCATGATCGGCGAGCTTTCCGCGTAACTGCCGGCGCCACTTGACAAGGTTGCCAGCGCCCCGATTCGAAGGTAGGGATCATTTTCGCCATCGATGATCAGGCGCGGATGCACATCGTCCCAGTATTGCTCGCACAGCAGGTTCATCAACTGGACGCCGGCGGCAAACCCGGGGACGCCGTGCAATCGGGTCGCCGCTTGGGTCAACCAGGCCACGACCCTCAGATCCTTGGTTTTGGCCAGCAGATCGGATGCCAAGTGTTCCACGACTCGCCAGTCCGGTTCGACCGCGGGAATGATGGTGTCGCCAAACTGCTGTTCGGGCTTGCCGGCAACCGCCTGCGACAGCGCCAGAAAGCTGGCGTCGTACTCGCAGTCGGGTCCACACGGCTGCTCCGCATTAATCGGCAGTGCATGATGACTAAGGTCGTACAAGTCCCTCTCCTTGGCACTTATCAATCAGGCGTCGGCTAGCCGGGCTCCAGCGAGTACAAACGAAGGGCGGCCCCGTCCTCCGCAGTTTGCACTGTCTGGGGGCTACAGGGCGATCTCTGCGCGGGTATGAAGTAAAACAGCTTGCACTGAAAGTTGCAAGGTGTCTTATCCCCATGTTCTAGGTATGCCGCGTTTGCGGGATGGTTGGTGCCCCTGGCGCCGACCCCCTATGTGGTTCGTCGGGAGAGGCGGCTTGCCCAAAAAGGGCAACGCGTTCAGAATCTGGCGTTCTCTGACGACCATCCACACTCACCCGCTTGACCAGGGGAGATCGAGCGCATGCCGCAAGTTACCTTGGATCTTGTTTCGCTGGACAACGAGCCGGTTGCCGGGCTAAGTCGTCGGTTTGAAGGCAGTGGCGGCACCATAGGCCGCGACGAGGGCAACACGCTGGCCCTGCCAGACTCGCAGCGGCGTGTTTCGCGATTGCATGCGACCATCAACTTTCGGGACGGTGTGCCCACCATCACCAACTCCAGTGCCGTCCTGACCATTGATGCAGGTGGTACGCAGTTGGAGTCCGGGCAGGCCACGACTCTGGTGCCCGGGATGACTTTGAACATTGGCCCCTATGTCTTGATGGTGCGTCCTTCCGAGATGCCCGCTCGACCTGCGCCGGCGTCAGTTGCGGCGCCGGTTACCGAGGCAATTGATAGGCCATCGAGCGAACCCAGCGCGCAACGGGCTTCGCGGCCACCTCCCCCGACACCACCAAGCCCGGTCGCATACCAACAATCACCTGCCATCTCCGTTGGCGCGCTGGCCTCCGGGGGTTATCCCGCGGCCGCTGCCTCAGTGCCAACAGACAGCGATCCGTTTGCCGACCTGCTGTCAGGCCTCGGTCCAGCGCCATCGCAGCCCGGCGCGGCAACGCCGGATGCATCTTTGCACCCCGCAGTTGATCCGCTTTCCGATTTGCTGGGCCCGGGTGCGTCCGCCGCAGCCAAGCCGTTAGACCCGGTCGCCTACCAACAATCACCCGCCATCTCCGTGGGCGCGCTGGCCTCCGTTGGTTATCCCGCGGCCGCTGCCTCAGTGCCAACAGACAGCGATCCGTTTGCCGACCTGCTGTCAGGCCTCGGTCCAGCGCCATCGCAGCCCGGCGCGGCAACGCCGGATGCATCTTTGCACCCCGCAGTTGGTCCGCTTTCCGATTTGCTGGGCCCGGGTGCGTCCGCCGCAGCCAAACTGCAGGAAGCCCGCCCCACTGGCGGAGGCGACCCTTTTGCGGCGCTTGCTGCTCTGAGCACAGGGCCAAACGCTGGCGTCGATCCGCGGCGTCAGGCGCCGGCAGATCCCCTGCCCGTCTACTCAGCGCCCCCGGCTGCCGTTATCCCCGAGGATTTCAATCCGTTTGACCTACCGTCGGCGTCGGCACGAAACACCGCGGATCCCTTGTCGTCAATGATGGGCGGATCTGCTGCGCCAGCGCACCATGCGCTGGTGCAAAGCGAAGAGTCCATTGATGCGCTGTTCGCGCCTGGCGGTGCTCCGATGGGGTACGATTTGCTGAACGGCGGAATGGCGCGGGCCACCCCTCTTGGCGGCATTGGCGGCGAGCCTTCTTCGTTGCTGGCACAGCCCGACAGCAGCGACCCCTTGGCGCTCTTCGGCGGATCTTCGCCCAGCCAAGAGGGCCTCATAAAGCCTATGCGGGATGATCTGGCCGAAATTGGCGGGGCCTACCAACCGCCGCGGGCACTCGATCCGCTATCGTCCATTGCGCCACCAACACGGTCGCCGTCCCCGTCCGCTTTTGCGCAGACGGACCCCTTGCAGCCACCGGCCATGCCGGCGCCTCCCAGTGACGCCCTGACGCGGGCGTTCCTGGCTGGTGCGAACCTATCTCCCAGTTCGCTGCCCCACGGCCTAACCCCGGAAATCATGGCCACGGTGGGCAGCTTGTTGCGCAGCGCCACGGCGGGAGCTATCGATATGCTGGCTATCCGCGCCAATATCAAACGGGAAGTACAGGCGAACGTCACGATTATTTCAAGCGTAGGCAACAACCCGTTGAAGTTCTTGCTCGACGCCGACTCTGTGCTGCAGCAGTTGCTGGGAAGGACGATGCCCGGTTTCATGCGCCCCGACGAGGCCATGAAGGACGCGTTCAACGACCTGCGCGCACACGAGATGGGCGTCATTGCGGGCACCCGTGCCGCCTTGGATGAGATGCTGACGAGATTTGATCCTGCCATTTTGGGCGAGCGCTTGGTCCGTGGATCGCTCCTGGAGATGGCGCTGCCCGCCATGCGCAAGACCAAGCTGTGGGACCTTTACCTGGAGCGCTATGCGCAAGTGCGTCGTGAAGTCGAGGACGATTTTCAAAGTGTTTTTGGCAAGGCATTCGTCGCAGCTTACGAAGAAGAAGCCGCCCGCATGAAAAGCCGAAGCGTTGCCAAGGGGTCCTGATGAGCAACAGTGATCCGATTCGGATCGAAGCTGCCAGCTTTTCGCATCCGGGCGGACGTGACTACAACGAGGACTTCCTGGGCGACTGCGAGGCCGTGGGCGCCCTTCGCTTGTTTGTCCTGGCCGACGGGGCGGGCGGACAGGGTGGTGGTGATGTTGCTTCTCAAACTGCTGTCATGGCCGCCCAAGCTGCGTTCCGCCAGTTGCCCGCATTTTCCACAGACACCCTCAGCCGCTGCATCCAGCAGGCCAACGAGGCAATTGTGGAAAAGCAAAAAGCCGAGTCGCGACTTGCTCACATGGCATCGACCGTGGTCCTGTTGCTGGTCAGCTACCAGCGCGGCCAGGCCCTGCTGGGCAATCTGGGGGATTCGCGCTGCTATATTTTTCGCGGGCATCAGGTGACAGTGCTTACGAAAGACCATAGCTTGGTGCAACGATTGATTGACGAGGGCTTGTATCCGGCGGCAAAGCTGCGGGAGCATCCGCAGCGAAATGTGTTGTACGCGTCCCTCGGAGCCAATCGGGATCGGGCCCAACCCTACCTGTCCGAGGAGCCTGTCGCGATCAAGCCCGGCGACGGCGTGCTGCTGTGCAGTGACGGCGTCTGGGAACTGCTGGAAGACACTTTGCTCTGCGAGCTGCATGCCAGCAGCGCCAACGTCGGCGCCTGGCGGGACCGACTGGCCGCTGCCGTGCAGGCGTGCACGACCGCAGGGCAAGACAATTACAGCGCATATGTATTGCGTTGTCTGCCGGCTCTGCCCTCAGACGAGGACACCATCCCGCCCGGCGCCCGAGCCGGGTGGGTTCCGGACATTTGAATCAGATCCGGGTCCCAAACAGAGTCGTGTGGACTCCACGCAACCGGCCCGCGTGATGCCTGCCGTCTGGACGGTGAGCTCTATCGAGTCGCAGACCCGCGACCCTGTGATACGGATGAGCAAGCGCCCTGTGAAAGTCCCCTGAGTACGCCTTGCATTTTGTAGTAGTCTGCGTCGACCGTCACTTGCCGTCTTCACTCAATATGAAAATTGCACATGCCATTGAGTACTCTTCGAATCGTCGATTTCTCAGGTGGCGGTTGGTCAACCGAAGTGGGTGGTTCCTGCTTCGGCTCGTTTGCGCCTGGATTGTCTTAGGTGTCCAGGCCGATGTGTTCGCCCAATCACCTGCTGCTGCCGCAGCCCTGCAACGAAGAATAAGTGTCAGCGCCTTGCGCGTCGAAGGCAACACGCTGTTGCCCGACCGGGTGCTTGCCGACCTGACAGCCGGCATTGCAGGTACAGAACGCAGTATGTCGGAGCTCAACGAGGTTGCGACGCGCGTCCAGAACGCTTACCGAGAGGCGGGCTACGGTGGAGTGGTGGCGTACATACCCGAGCAGGAAATACCGGCCGGGAATGTTGTTATCCGTGTGGTCGAGGGAAAGCTCGCCAATGTGCGAGTCACAGGTAACGTTTACTTTGACACTGCCAATGTCAGAGCCGGCCTTCCGAACCTGCGCGAAGGCGCTACGCCGGGCGTTCGCGCGATCGACCGGGACATCCAGATGACCAACGAAAACCCCGCCAAAGAGGTCAAGGTGACGTTGACTGCTGGGGCCAAGCCCGGAGAAATCGATGCCGAGGTTGGCGTGACAGAAGGCAATCCCCTGCAATTTTTGCTTGGCTACAACAACACGGGGCAGGAGGTAACCGGCAGGGATCGGGTGAGCCTGGGAGTGCAGCACTCAAACCTGTTTGGACGAGACCACGTTGGAACGATGCAGTATCAGACGTCGCCGGAGCATCCGGACCGCTTTCGCATCTTCAGCCTGGGCTACAGAGTTCCCCTGTATTCGCAGGCAATGTCAATCGATGCTTTCTTCGCGCATTCCGATGACAGGAACGGAACCACGCTCACGCCTGCAGGCCCGCTGACCTTTGCTGGTAAAGGCACGGTGGCCGGACTTCGCGCCAACCGCAACCTCAACCGCATCGGTGAATATGAGCAGCGGGTGACACTCGGTGTGGACTGGCGCGACTACGACAATGAATGCTCCGTAGGGACCTTTGGTCCCGCCGCATGCGGAACGGCTGGCGTGAGCGTCAGGGCGGCGCCCGTCAGTGCAGCTTACTCGGGCCAGAAGCAAGGCTCGCAACTGGCATGGGGTTTCAATGCCTCGCTGTCGGCCAACGTGGGGGGAAGTTCCCAAGAAACCTTCGACGCTGCCCGCCCTGGAGGCAAGAGAAATTACGTCATTTCCAGGGCCTCGGGGTTCGTGGAACGGGCGCTGGCTGCAGGCTTCGCAGTCAATGGGCGCGTTGACGGTCAGTACAGCCCCGATGCGCTGATCTCTGGTGAACGGTTCGGCCTGGGCGGAGCCACCACCGTCCGCGGTTACGAGGAGAGGGAACTGACGGGTGACTACGGATTTGCGGCCCGCATCGAGGCCTTGGCGCCTGCGATGCAAGCGATTGGAGGCGTCCGGTTGCGCCCCTATCTGTTCGTCGACTACGGCCGCGTTTCAAACCACAAGGACCTGCCGTGCCGCATCCCCACCGAGACCTCATGCAGGCTGACAGGTGCTGGTATAGGTACCCGTTTGAACATCGGAAGAAATACCAGTGCCACTGTGGATATCGGTCGCGCCTACAAGGATGGCCTAACCACATCCTCTGGTGATGTGCGAGGACACGTTTCGATCAACGTCGCCCTTTGACGCCTGCGCACGCCCCATTCAGCCCCGCGTTCGAACCCATTGAAGGATTCAACAATGAAACACTCATGCCGCGCTCGTGGAAGTGCCAGCACATCGACCCGCGCCAACTTCACCGTGCATCCGCTGACGCTGGCGATCGGCGCAGCTCTTGTCACTGTGACCGGGTCGGCGTGGGCACAGTTGCCAAGCGGAGCTGCGGTGATGAGCGGTACCGCAGGGATCGTCACCAGCGGCAGCAGGATGACGATCACTAACAGCCCCAATACGGTCGTTAACTGGAACAGTTTCTCCATCGGAACGCAGAACAGCGTTCGCTTCGAGCAGCAGAGCGCCACGAGCCAGGTACTCAATCGCGTGATAGGCAACGACCCTTCCAGCATCCTCGGCAGTCTGTCTTCCAACGGCGGCGTCTGGCTCGTCAATCCGCATGGGGTTCTTTTCGGCACGAATGCCCGCATTGACGTGGGCGGCCTGGTCGCCTCCACCATGGGCATATCGAATGAGGATTTCCAGAGCGGCCGCTTCCGCTTCGAGGGCACGAGCGCACTGGGCGCTCAAGTTCTCAATCAAGGTGAGATCAACACCGCTTTCGGCGGTCGGGTCTGGTTG